>JALOOE010000261.1 GCA_025454565.1 Anaerolineae bacterium | reverse complement strand
GAACGGCGGCGGCATCCTGATGAACTGGGGCTGCTACGACCTTGACTATCTGCTGGGCGTCACCGGCTGGACGCTGAAGCCGCAGACGGCGTTCGCCCAGACGTGGCCGTTGCCCGACCACTACGCATCGCGCGCCGCGCCGGACTCCGATGCTGAAACGCATTTGACCGCGCTGATCCGCTGCGAGGGTGGCAGCGCCATCGCCTACGAACGCGGCGAATTCGTCGCGAGTCGCGCCGAGGGCGCCTGGCAGATCGTCGGCAGCCGGGGCACGTTGCATCTGCGGATGACGACCGAGCAGGAGAAGATCATCGCGTTCGATCGGGCCGACACGGAGCGCGGCATCGTGTCCGAAGTGATCTGGCAGGGCGAGGAGGATGCATCGCGCGTCCACGCCGGTCCGGTGCAGGATTTCTGCGCCGCGATCCGTGAGGATCGGCAGCCCCAAACCGGTCTCGAGCAGGCGCTGGTCGTGCAACAGATCAGCGACGCCATCTATCGTTCAGCCCAACTCGGGCAAGCTGTGGAGGTAGTCTGACGATGAAATACGCATTCATGAGCTTTTCATGTCCCGAGCTCACCCTCGGCGAGATGCTGAAGCTGGCAGTGAGGGTCGGCTATGACGGTATCGAGCCGCGGCTGGCGGCGGGGCATCGGCACGGCATCGAAACATCGATCGGCGAGGCCGAGCGCCGCGCGATCAGGGCGCAGGTGGTCGACGGCCCCGTGCCGCTGGCCTGTCTGGCGACCGGCTGCCAATACGCCAACCCCGCCAAAAACGCCGAAATGGTTGATGAGACGCTGCGAGCCATTGATTTGGCCGCTGACATCGGGTGCAGTCGCTTGCGAGTCTTCGGAGGTCCGCTCCCTGCTGGCGTCAGTCGTGAGCAGGCCACCGATCTGCTGGTCGGCGCGCTAAGTCGCGTGGCTGACCGTGCGCAGGCTGGCGGCGTCACCGTCTGCATCGAGACGCACGACGACTGGTCGCACCCCAGCCACCTCGCCGAGGTCATGCGCCGCGTCGATCATCCCGCCATCCGCATCAACTGGGATATCATGCATCCCATCCGCCAGGGCCGGATCACGATGGACGAAGCGTACGCGATCGTGCGGCCCTGGATCGGACACGTCCATTTCCACGATGGCTCCGCCAGCCTGGACAAGCTCGAACTGCTGCCGATCGGCCAGGGCGACATCGACCACCGCCGCGCCGTGCAATTGCTGAAGGAAATGCCATACACCGGCTATCTGAGCGGCGAATGGATCAGTTGGGAGCCATACGAGACGCATCTGCCGCGCGAGCTGGCGGCGATGAAGGCTTTCGAGCAGCAGCGATGAGGAACTGGCTCACGCATCACACGGATTGGCGCGTATTACCTGATAAGAACCAAGACAGGTTCCGTGTCCATCTGTGTACTCCGTGAGCAAGAAGAAGGTCATATGCTCTCCCTCACCACAGACTACGCCACTGTAGACAGGGGCAATCCATCCCCCTATCTGCGCCGCATCGCGGATGCAGGCTTCACTCACGTCCACTGGTGCCACCACTGGAACACCGATTTCGTCTACTCTCGGCCCGAGATCGAGCAGATCGGCCGCTGGCTGGATGAATACGGGCTGAAACTGCTCGATCTGCATGCGTCAGTCGGCCCAGAGAAGAACTGGTACTCGGCCAACGAATGGGAGCGGCAGGCAGGCGTTGAGCTCGTGCAGAACCGGCTTGAGATGACCGCGCGCCTCGGCGGCGACGCGATCGTCATGCACTATCCCAAAGAGCCAGGCAACGAGCCGCTGCGCCGCTCGCTTGACGAGTTGGCGCCGGTCGCCCGCGCTTGTGGCGTGCGGATCGCCCTGGAAAACGGATCCTTCGACGCCGTGGAGCCGCTGCTCGCCGCGTATCCCTCGGACTATGTCGGCCTGTGCTACGACTGCGGCCACGGCAATCTGATCCCGGACGGCCTGGAGCGCCTCGATCGGGTCAAGGATCGGCTGCTGGTCGTTCACCTGCACGATAATGATGGCACATCGGATCAACACAATCTCATGTTCAGCGGCACGGTCGATTGGCCCCGGCTGGCGCGCATCCTGGCGCATTCCGCTTATGCCAAGCCCATCAGCTCCGAAAGCAATATGGGCCGCTCCGGCATCACGAACGAGACCGAATTCCTCGCTAAGGCGTACGCCGCTGTGACACGATTGGACGAAATGGTTCAGAAGGAGCGCTGATAATGCAGCCCAGGGAAATCATTCTTGCGAACATCAACCACCAGAACCCGCCACGGCCTGGCCTGACCTTCGACCGGGGCCGGCACGACGACATGCTGGGTTGCGGGCTGGCGCCTTACGGCTATGTGCAGAAGCGCTGGGTCGAGGGCAAGCTGGAGTACTACGACGACGAGTGGGGCAACCTGTGGGTG
The DNA here is from genome assembly GCA_025454565.1 of Anaerolineae bacterium. Taxonomy (GTDB): domain Bacteria; phylum Chloroflexota; class Anaerolineae; order CG2-30-64-16; family CG2-30-64-16; genus JALOOE01. Next base: position 2,374 of record JALOOE010000261.1, on the reverse strand, counting down.
CGCATGCGCGACGGTTCGGTCAAGGGTGAAATCCTCAAGCCAGCGATCGAGGATTGGCGCCAACTCGACGAGCTCAGAGCGCCCGACTACTCCCACCCCGACTGCGCCATGCGCATGAACGAGCTGTTCAGCCAGCCTACCGACAAATTCAAGCTGGCCCACATCGGCGGCTGGATCTTCGACAACGCCCGCTACCTGCGCAAGATGGAGGTCTATTTTGCTGACATGGCGCTCTATCCCGACGAGGTGCGGCGCATGCACGATATCGTCGCGGGCGTGTACGAGCAGAAGATCCACCTGGCGGGCAAGGCCGGCGCCGACGGCATCATGATCGGCGAGGACATGGGCACGCAGACCGGGCTGCTCTTCAGCCCGAAGATGTTCCGCTTCTACTTCAAAGAGATGTACACCCGCCTGCTCAGCATTGCCCACGACTACGGCATGAAGGTGTTCGAGCACTCTTGCGGTCAGAACTGGGCCATCGTCCCCGATTTGCTGGATGCCGGGGTGGATGTCTTCCAGTTCGACCAGCCCGCGCTCTACGACATGCCCAAGCTGGCGGCGCTCCTGAACGAGCGTAAGGCGGCGCTCTGGAGCCCGGTGGACATCCAGAAGATCTTGCCCACCGGCGACCGGGCCACCATTGAGGCCGGCGCCAACCGGATGATCGATCTGTTCTGGGGCGGTCTGATCTGCAAGAATTACGGCGATTTGCGCGGCATCGGTGTCGAGGAGGCGTGGGACATGTGGGCCTACCGGGCGATCTGCGCGCGCGCCGGCGTCACAGCGTAACTTCACCATCAGGACACCAAGGCACGAAGAAACACAAAGATATTGGGAACGCTTGTGTCCTTGGTGGCTTCGGGGTGAGCGGCTTGGTTCCGGCTCGTCCGGTTAGGGAGCGACAATGCCAATCAACTTGACTATCACACCCGACGAACGACGCTATCTCCGGGAGCTGGCCCGGAAACAGGCCGAGTATGCCGCGCTGCCGGTCATGGCCGAGCGGACGGCCCTCTGGTATCGGCACAACGCGCTCCGGGGCGAGCGGCCGGTCGTCGTCATGGAGATGGGCACCTTCGAACGCGACATGCTGCCCGAGCCCAGGTGCACATCGCCCGCGGCCATCGAGATCGAGCGCAGTCTGCTGCGCCCCATCATCAGCCATGAAGAGATCGACGACGACAAAGTCGTCCCCGATCACTTCTCCATCAACTGGCGCATCCACATCGATGAATTCGGCATCGAGATCCCGACCGATCGCGCCGAAGACGCCCAGGGCCGGGCGATTGCCTATCACTGGCAGCATCCGATCAAAACGCTGAAACAGGACTTCGGCAAGCTCAAACCCGCCGTCTTCAGCGTGGATCGGGAGGGTACACTCGCCTGGAAAACGTTCGCCGAGGAGGTGTTGGGCGACATCCTGCCGGTCGTGATCAAGAACAACAGCCTGGCCTGGCACGCCACACTCTGCGCCAAAGTCGTGCGGCTGATGAGCCTGGAGCAGATGATGTACGCCATGGTCGACGAGCCGGACGAACTGCGGGCGCTCATAACGTATCTGCGTGACAACCTTCTGGCATACGCGAAGTGGCAGGAACAAGAAGGCTTGCTGGTTCTGAATAACGGGAACGATTACGCCGGGGCCGGCAGCTATGGCTTCACGACCGAACTCCCGACTGAAGGCTACAAACAGACCGGCCAGGTCACAACCCATGACCAGTGGCTCAACATCAACTCGCAAGAGACGGTCAGCATCTCCCCGCGCATGTACGGCCGGTTTGTCTTCCCGTACTATCGTGACATCTGTGAGCATTTCGGCCTGGTGTATTACGGCTGCTGCGAGCCGGTGCATGACATCTGGAAGGACTACGTCAGCAGATACCCGAATCTACGCAAAGTCTCCATCTCGGCCTGGTGCAACGAAGATTACATGGGCGAGGCGCTGCGGGGCAGCCGGGTGATCTACTCGCGCAAGCCCAGCCCCAACTTCGTCGGCGTCGGCACGACGTTCGATGCCGACGGCTTCCGGGCGCATATCGAAAAGACGCTGCGCGCAGCGCGGGGATGCTGCGCCGAGATCATCTTCCGCGACATCTACACCGTTTCGGGCGACCGGACCAAGCCGGGACAGGCGGTGAAAATCACTCGAGCCGCGATCGACGCGCTGTGGTGAGGTCAGGACATGGCTGTAAGCATTCCCCTCCCCGCGAATAACGCCACGGAGAAGCTCAGCGCCTGGCGCAAGGTCGGCTATGGCCTGGGCGATATCTATGGCGGCGGCGCCAGCGTCATCATCAGCTTCTACTATCTGATCTTCCTCACCGATGTGGTGCGGCTGGCGCCCGCGCTGGCGGGCACGGTCATCCTGCTG
>JALOOE010000260.1 GCA_025454565.1 Anaerolineae bacterium | reverse complement strand
ACGCTCCCAGGCCATCAGCCGCAGCACGCCCTGGATGACGAAGTCGGCGCAGTCCTTGCGCGCGGCGATGAACGCGCACGTATCGCGGATCACGTTTTCATCAATCTGGTCATAGCGGCCCAGCGCATAGCGCGCCACCTCGCGCCAGATGTCGGGCCGGGATTCCTTGCGCAGGAATCCCGCATAGTGCTCCAGCACGATTTGCCGACGTTCGCCCATGCGCTCCAGACCGGGCAGGGCCGGCACGGGCGTGACTTTATGGATGGCATACGAGGTTGAGGTTATGGGCGAGGCCGAGGTTGGGCCGCCCATGGCCCAGGCGCACTCGATCCGATATCGGCCGTCGGGCAGGGCCGCGCCGAGGCCGAAGGAGATGAAGCCGGCCGTTGCCGGCCTGATCTCAGCTACCTGCTCCCCGCTGTCAGCGAACAGCCGCGCGGTCAGCGGCGCGACGGGATCGGGCGCGACCCCCAGCCGGAAGCCGACCTCGTGCTCGCCGTAGTAGACATCGCGCGCCAGCCGGATAGAGGACACCTGGGCCTCGATGTTCGACCTGATGTCCTCCGCCAGGCCCGCGGCCAGCGGCACACGGACGGCCAGCGCCGCATCCGCCTCCAGCCGGAAACCGACCTGCGCCATGCGGCCGAGTCGGAACGACGCGACCGTGACGACGTTCTCCCCCGCCGCCAACGCTGCCTCGAAGCGGTGCTCGTAGACGCCGTCCGTCTGCTTGACCGGATGCGCGTCGGTGTCGTAGACGGTCGTTCCGTTGATCGCAACGATGGCACGCGACGTGATACCGAGCACCAGCCGCCATCGCTGCGTGCCGGGCTGCTCGGGCGTGATGATCGTCGTCAGGAACACCGCACCGAGGTGGTTGGAGATGTTGTAGCGGCCCCACGACAGGTAGTTCTCCGGCATCCGCACCAGCGACCAACGCATGGTCTGGCCCCGAAACGTCGCCGCATCGGCCTCGTGCGGTTGTGAGCGCAAGATCGCCTGCGCATCGCTGATGATCTGCGTCATCGCGGTGCGGCCGACCTCCGCGCCCGGCTTCTCGAACAACGTCAACCCCTGGACGGTGGCCGACAGGTCCTCGTAGAACGGGCCCAGGATCAGCCACGGCTTGATGATGTCGCCCGCCGGGATGCGGCGAGACAGGTTGGTGTGCATGCAAATCCTCCGTTAGTCTTTGCGATGGGCAGGAGCGAGGTGACCTCGCCCCTACATGCTGAACAGGTAGGGCAAGACGCAGCCGGATACGAAGCGGCCGGCGTCGGAGCAGAGGAAGGCAACTCCCTCCGCGATATCCTGCGGCGCGACGTTGGCGCGCTCGCTCCAGGCTGCACCGTGATCGCACTGTGCGACGGCTGCCGCGAGACTGGCGATGCCGGCGACCGGGCCGGGCGCGATGACGTTCATCGTCACGCCGCCGCGCCACGCCTGCTCATGCGCCAGCAGAAACGCCTGGATGCGCGCCGCTTTGCCCAGATTGTATGCATAGGCGGGCGAGAGCCGGGTCGGGTGCATGGCGATGCCAACGACCCGGCCCCAGCGCCGCTCGTACATGCCGGGCAGGAGCAGCGGCATCAGGTGCAGGAACGGCGCCAGCTCGTGCTGGACATCTTCGGCCACGCCCGCCGGCGAGAGCCGATCCACCGGCTCGCCGTGCCAACCCGCGCCAGGGCCGATCACGCAGATGTCGACGCGACCGAACGCCTGGCACGTTGCATCGAACAGCGCCCGGCATCCTTCAGGCGTGAAGACATCCGCCTGGACAGCGATGGCCTGGCCGCCCCGCGCCACGATGTGCTCCACGATGGCTCGAGCACTATCTGCGCTCGAGCGATAGTTGACTACTACACGCGCGCCTTCACGCGCCAGGGTGAGCGCGATACTGCGGCCCATGCCGTTGCCGGCCGCGCCGGTCACGATAGCTACTTTGTCCTGGCATGACATATGCATCTGCTCCTGCCCCTTGCTTGGGCCGGTCTCTGATCATGTCCGCGTTGGCCGAAAACGCCTCGACAAGTCGAGGACTCCGGAGTCACGAACGTGTTCGGCGTGTAGTTCCTATCGACGCGGGGTCGAGCAGAGCGCCAGCAGATCGCCCACATCGGCCGTCGCCAGACACTCCACCGCGTCGGCCGCGCCGTAGTAGATCTTGACCTCGCCGCTCTCCTCCAGAATCATCCCGCCGGGGAAGATGGCGTAGTTGCGGAAGCCGCCCTCCACCTCGTAGGGCGCTTCGGGCGCCAGCAACGGCAGCTTGCTCATGCCGACCACCCGCCACGGCTCAGCCAGGTCGAGCAGCATGATGCCGGCCGTATAGCGCTTCTGCCAGACATCCTCCCAGCCGTTCTTCCCGCGGGACGAATCCCGATCCACCGCGTGGAAGGTCGTCAGCCAACCCTGCGGCGTCCTGACGGGCGGCGCGCCGGGGCCGATCTTGTCGTTGGCGTAGGGCACGTCCTCGACGCCGAGCACCAGGTGCGAATTGCCCCAGTAGCGCAGATCGGGCGAGTCGGAGGCCCAGATGTCGAAGCGGTCGCGGCCGCCGCGGCTGTAGACCGGGAAGGGCCGCTCCAGCCGCACATACTTGCCGCCGACCTTCTCAGGGAAGAGCACCATGTTGCGGTTGTCAGGCACGCTCACGCTGAGCACCTCGAACCGCTCGAAGTCGTCGGTGACAGCGATCCCGCCACAGACACCATGCAGCGTATCCACGGCGAAGCACATATAGCAGCGGCCATCCATCACCGTCAGCCGTGGATCGTAGACCCGACTGACCTCGTCATCCTGCCACTCCCAGCACGGCTTGGGCTGCACCTGCCACCTGATGCCGTCATCGCTGAGCGCCAGTCCCAGGTTCGTGTCAGCCGGGTGTACCGAGTCGGGCCGCTGGCCATAGTCATTGCGGAAGACCATGACGTACTTGCCCCGGTACTTGGTCACGCCCGCGTTGAAGACCAGCCGCGCCTCGTAGGGCACATCGGCGGGCGAGAGGACGGGGTTCGCCGGATGGCGATGGATGACGGAAGACGAAGTGAGAGGTCCGGTTCCGATGTACATACTGACTCCTTTGGCGGATGGATGAATGCACGCAGCTCAGAGAAATGGCGCCCGCCTTGCTGGGAGCTATCTTGCGTCAGATAAAGATTCGTAGGGGGCAGCGCCTTGTGCCTGCCCTGGGCGACCACAAGGGATCGCCCCTACCACGATACATTATCCGAACATCTATATCCTCCGTCAACGACGGAGATCAGCGCGTCTGATCGGCGCTGCGCCACCAGGCCAGCGTGGCTACCAGCCCGGCTACGGACACCAGGGCGACCACGACGTAGCTGTGTAGTCCAAGCTGTGCCGCACGCGTGCTGCCCGCCTGGCTGAACAGGGCCGGCACCGCCCACGGAAACCAATCGGCCCATCCGGTCACCGATACGATCTGCGCAAAAGCCAATGTCAGAATCGTCCAGCCGAGCGCCGGCAGATAGCCTCGGCCGATGCTGGCAAACAGCGCAACCGGGGACATGAGCGCCAGCGTGAGACCAGCGACAATCACGTCAACCCCGACGTTCTGCCACATGAGGGCCGGTGACCATCCCGGCAGAACCACCGCGGCGCCGATGACGAGGCCCAGCGCGAACACCAGCGCGGTGAACACCGCGCCCCACACCCCGATGACCACGAACTTGGAGATCACAACCGCTTCGCGTGCGGTCGGCACGGCAAGCAGCTCTTTGACGGTGTGGTCAGAGAATTCACGGCCAAAGACCCAGGCAGTCACAAACGCGAAGATCAACGCGCCGCCGCCGAAGATCGCCTGAGCCAGGAACCCGAACATCGCCGGCCAATCGGCCACCCCGGCGGCAATCTGCGCCTTGACGCTGATAACGCCCATAGACCGGGCGCGCTCAGGATCCTTGAGAATCCACATGAACAGCCCGCCCGCCAGCGGCGCGAGACAGAAGCCGAATCCGGCCAGCCACGGCACCGGCGACCGGCGCGCTTTCAGGAACTCGCTCCACAGCGCCGCGCCAAACAGCCTCATGGCGCGCCTCCCGTGAGGGCGCCTCCTGTGAGGCGGAGGAAGTGCTGCTCCAGATCCTCTTGCGCGATGCTGAGTCGGATCGGCGGTGCGCCCGCCGCGACGAGGAGGCACGCCACTTCATCCGGGGCCACGATCGCTCGCTCATCCCGGATCTCGAACGGGCCGTCTTCGCCCGCCACAGTCACCTCATAGCCGGCCGCTCCGAGAGCCGCGGCGGCCCTGGCCCTGTCGCGCGCATCCACCACGAGCCGACGTCTGCGGCGCCGTTCGAGTTCGCCCTTGTCAAGCTCCTCGACCAGGCGACCGTTATGGATGATGCCGATGCGCGTCGCGAGGCGCTCCACCTCGGCGAGGATGTGGCTCGACATGAAGATCGTCAGACCCCGCTCGCGCGCCTCCGCGACCAGGAGGTCGCGCACTTCCACGACGCCGGCCGGATCCAGGCCGTTGGCCGGTTCGTCCAGCAAGACCAGCTCCGGCTCATGGAGGAAAGCTCGTGCCAGCCCCAGCCGCTGGAGGTTCCCGGTCGAGAGCACGCCGGCGCGGCGATCGGCATAGGTTGCCAGGCCGAAACGCTCGATGGCGCGGGTCGTTGCTGTGGTATCGGCGACGCCGTACAATCGGCGGGTGACCTCCAGATTCTCGCACACCGAAAGCTCAGGGTATGCGGCGGGCCGCTCGACCAAATGGCCGACGCGCCGCCACGGCCCGCGGCCATGCGGGCCGACCGGTCCGCCGAAGAGCGA
>JALOOE010000259.1 GCA_025454565.1 Anaerolineae bacterium | reverse complement strand
GGGGCAGCTTTCGGCGAGCGTGGCGCGGCTGCAGCCGAGCCTGGAGGCGCGGGGGGCGTCGGCCGGCGGGCTGATGGCGCTCGTCGGGCACTTCGTGGATGCGATCCTGGAGGAGACGCTGACGCCGGCCCGGTGGCGCGCAAACGGGCCGCTGCCCACGCACATCGATGGATTGAAGCAGACCCAGGTGGTGGCGGCGATTGTCCGGTCGGCGGCCGAGAATCGGGTGGTGGCGGTGGGATAGAACTGCCGACATCATCTTCTCCGTGGTGTGTGTAACCTATCCTTGCGCGAGGGCATCGGAATAGAGACGATGGAAGTTGGAGCACAGAACAGAACGCGATCTCGATGTAGCATTATAGAGCAACAGGAGAAGCGCGGCGCCGCAGACGAGGAGCCAGTGAGATGAGCTATCCATTGAAGAGTCAGCCGGGGACGCCCGGCGCATCAGTAAACGCGCGACGATTCCGGGGCGGCGCGCTGATCGTCGCCATGATCGTGCTCGCGTTGGCTTTGACCGCCTGCCAGGCGAGCCCTGCGCCAGCGGCCGCGCCGGCCGGCGCGGCCGCTCGACCCGCCCTACCGGCCGAGGTGTCGGTGGCGGAAGCCGCCAAGAAGCGCGATGCCGGCGCGTTCATCCTGGATGTGCGCACGCTCGAAGAGTGGAACGAGTACCATGTCCCCGGCTCGACGTTGATCCCGCTCGATGAGCTGCCCAAGCGTGTCGCCGAAGTGCCGAAGGATAAAGAGGTCGTCGTGGTGTGTCGGTCGGGCAACCGCAGCGCCACGGGCCGCGATGTGCTGTTGAAGGCGGGCTATCCGCAGGTGACCAGCCTCGCCGGGGGGCTGACGACCTGGCGCAGCGCCGGGAAGCCGGTGGAATAGGCGGATGACAGCAAAGATCCCGCCCTTCTGATTGAAGGGCGGGATCCTGACCCGAAGAGGGGACGCGGACTACGCAGACGACGCAGACGACGCAGAGGACGCGGAGGACGCGGATAAAATTTTAGCCTGTCCGCGTCGTCCGCGATATCCGCGTCGTCCGCGTCCCGGTCGTAGTTTCTGTCCGCGTCGTCCGCGATATCCGCGTCGTCCGCGTCCCAGTCTTTTGCAGATGCGCCTGCAGGGAGCTTCTACCACCCCGCGACGAGCGTCTGCCGTTCCTCGAACGCCGGCATCCCCTCCGTCCAGAAATACCAGCGCACCGTATCGGTGAAACGGCCGACGGACAACACGCACGGCTGCCCGGCTGCGTCGATGGCGTGGATCGTCACGCCGCCCTTGAAACGCCGCTCGGCCGCGCGCAGATCGGCAAGCGCCTCCCGGCAAGCCGCCTCAACCGATAGCCCCATCTTCATGTAGAGCACGACCGCGCGCGCTGTGCCGGTGCGGATGGTCAGCTCGCCCATGCCGGTGCAGCCCGCCGCGCCATAACGGCTGTCGGCATAGACGCCCGCGCCGATGATCGGCGAGTCGCCCAGCCGGCCGGGATATTTGTAAGCCCAGCCGCACGTGCTGACGCCGCAACCGATCTCGCCGGCAGCATCCTTGACCAGCGCGATCGTGGTGCCGTGCGCGGTCTCCGGATCGGCCGACTGCCGCGCCCACTCGATGAGCGGCACATCGGGCCAATCGGCGCGCACCTCCGCGGGGACGTGCGCAGTCAGCCACGTCTCCCACCCCTGGCGGGCGAGCGCCACAGCGGCGGCTTGGTCGTCGGTCGGGCCGGGCTCCGCGCCGATCTCCGTCGCAAAACGCGCGGCGCCCGCGCCCACCAGCAACACGTGCGGCAGTCGCTCCATCACCTGGCGGGCCACCGAGATCGGATGCCTGAAGCCAGACAGCGCGCCCACCGATCCACTGTGCAGCGTCCTGCCGTCCATGATGCTGGCATCCAGCTCGGCTGCGCCCGTCAGATTGGGCCAACCGCCCAGCCCGACGCTGCGGCACTCCGGCGCGATCTCCACCGGCCGGATGGCGGCCTCGATGACATCTAGCCGCGCCGCGCCACCGCGCAACACTTCCACGCCGGCCTCGATGCCGTACTTTCCTTCAGAACTGACCAAAATCGTCTTTGCCAATGGGTATCTCCTGACAGAATTGCACCACAGAGACACGGAGGGCACGGAGATTGTCAGAGGTTCCAAACCCCTGCCTGAAACCAAGAAGCGGCCAGGCCCTGCGGGGCCTTTTCGGGTTCTGTCGGTGACTTTCAGCCACCGATCGGCTCCGTGTGCTCCGTGCCTCTGTGGTTTGCTTCAGCCCTGCCTTAGCGCGATCGCCGTCTCGTACATCGCCTCGATATTCGCCCAGGGGAAGCCGGGATCGACTTCGAGGTAGAGCCACGAGCCGCCGGCGGGTGTATCGAATTCGTCCACCAGCCGCAGGATGGCGTCGCGCACCTGCTGCGGCGTGCCGCGCTGCAGCAGCTCGCCGCGATCGGGGTGCATCTGCACCGCCAGGCCGAGCGCCCGGCAACGCTGCGCCAGCTCGCGATGGTTGAAGAGCGGCAGTTGCGGCCAGATGGCGTTCGCGCCGACCTCGGCCAGATCTTCGAGGATCTGCTCGACGTGGCCGCAGGAGTGGAAGAAGACCGCTTTGCCCGCCGCCACGATCGGCGCGAGCAACTCCCGATAACGCGGCTTGAAGAAGCGCCGCCACACCTTCGGCGACATCATCAACGCCTGCTGCGTGCCGAAATCATCCCCGATGGAGATGGCGTCGGCGCCCACGGCCAGGGCGTTCTCCACGATGACCGCGTTATAGTCCATCAGCATGTCGGCCAGGCGGTTGATTTCCGGCGTGTTTTGGGCGATATCGATCAGCACATCCTGGAACGGACGCAGCGATTGCATCGTCTCAAAAATGCTCAGCCCGCCGGCGAGATGATAATAGGTATCGCGGTGTGACTCGCCGGCGGCTCTGGCCTGCGCCAGCGCCTCCCCTGCCAATCGCTCGATCTGCGGCGGCTTATACGTGTCGAGCCGGGAGATATCGGCCAGCGGATAGCCGACCCGATAGCCCCACACTCCGTAGAGCCGATACTCCCACGACACGCCCCACGCGTCCGTCGCGAAGCGGTGATAACGGCCATCCGCGTCGAAATCCTCGGCGGGCGGCTGCGGCACGCGCAGATGGCGCAGATCGTCGAAGTCATGCCCACAGCGGCGCATCAGATCGAGCAACTTCTGGCCGTGCTCGAACGCGCCGCCAGGCGATGGGTGAATCTGGAGCGGGATGATATCGACCGGCCGGAACACCAGCGCGGCCTGGACTCGTTCGCGTGGCAGCATGAATTATCGCCTCGGCTGATGCTTTTCGGATGACGCCTGCTCACCCCGCTCTGGCCGGTCTCCTGACCGAGCCAGGGCACGGTCGGAGACCGGCCCTTAGCAGTCTGCGAAAGGTGCTTGGGGGCCTGACGCCTGACGCCTGACGCCTGACGGCCTTGGGGCTTCCCTGATCAGGATGCTATAATACCGCAGCCGCCAAGTTGCGACAAATCACCGAGAGAGTGAGGAGCGCCCCATGCTCACATCGCGCCAGAGAGTCCTCAACGCATTGGCCTACAAAGGCTGCGACCGTCTGCCGACCTTCTACCAGGCCACCCCGGAATTCGACGCCGAACTGAAGCAGCATCTCGCTATCGGCGCCAGGGCGGGCGCCATGACGCCGGACGACGCGCTGGACGCCGTGCTCGGCGTCGACATGAAGGAGATCGCCCCGCGCTACATCGGCCCGGAGCTGCGCCGCTTCCCCGACGGCAGTTGGGAGGGGGTCTTCGGCGAGCGCTACAACAACATCCCCTACGAGATGGGGACATACCCCGAGGCGGTCTACCTGCCCTACGCGGGGATCGAGGACGTGGCGGAGCTGGACAAGCTGCGCTTCCCCACGGCCGAATGGCACGACTATTCGACCCTGGCGGCGCAGTGCGCGGCCTGGCCCGATCATGCCATCGTCTTCGGCGGCGCGGGCATCCCCGATTTCATGAACGGCATCGCGCGCTGCCGCGGGGTCGAGCAGGTGCTGCTCGACGTGGGCAACCGGGATCCGGTCTATCTCAAGCTGATCGAGAAGCGCCACGAATACTTTCTCGGCTACTGCGAGGCCGCCCTGCGGGCCGCCGGCGGTCGCATCGACATCCTGGCGCTGGGCGAGGACTACGGCAGCCAGCGCGGCCTGCTGATCAGCCCGCGCACGTTCGACCGGCTGTTCCGACCCTACATGCAGCAATACTTCGACCTGGCCCACAAATACGGCGCGCGGGCGATGATGCATAGCTGCGGCAGCGTGCGCGAGCTGATCCCGCGCTTCGTGGATATGGGGCTGGATATCCTCGATGTGGTGCAGGTGGACGCGGCGGGCATGAGCATCCAGGAATTGCATCGCGAGTTCTACGGCAAGATCGTCCTGCGCGGCACGATGAGCGTGCAGTCCACGCTGCCGTTCGGCAGCCTCGACGACGTGCGCCGGGAGGTGGCGGTGCGCCAGGAGCTCTACGCGGACGGCGGACTGATCATCGGGCCGACGCATGCCATCCAGCCGCTGACGCCGGTGGAGAATGTGGTGGAGATGTACCGCAAGTTGACAACTTGCGCTACGTTCAGCCGAACCGCCCCGTGATGTAATCTGCGGTGCGCTGGTCCTTGGGCTTCGTGAACACCGCCCACCGGGCGGCGCGACAGTATCCTTTGCGCGCGAAGCTAGCGTGTACCGCAAGTTGACAACTTGCGCTACGTTCAGCCATCGTGTACCGCAAGTTGGCAACTTGCGCTACGTTCAGCCATCGTGTACCGCAAGTTG
>JALOOE010000258.1 GCA_025454565.1 Anaerolineae bacterium | reverse complement strand
CTGACAACCGCTTGCTTAGCGACGTCTGCGTTTGCCAGTAATTGCCGGATTACCATCTCAACGGTAACTGGCGCTTCAGTCTCGTGCCACACATCATAATCAGTTACGTGCGCCATCGCCGCGTAACTCATGCCGGCTTCCCGGGCGAGAAAGACCTCGGGGACAGCCGTCATGCCGACGATAGCGAATCCGGCCTGCTGGAAGAATCGACTTTCGGCTTTGGTGCTGAAGCGCGGCCCTTCGATGGTGACAAATGTCCCGCCGACATGTGTCGTATGGCCTGTCTGCCGCACGGCTTCGGCAACGGTGTGGCTCAAGATTCGACAGAAGGGTTCCGCCACTGAGACATGCACCACCAGTCCGCCAGTGCCAACCGCTGGATCATCAAAGTAACTCAGGGCACGCAGACGCGTCCTGTCGAAGATTTGATCGGGAACAACGATCTCGCCGGGCTTGTATTGTGGCTGCAAACTGCCGCAGGCGCTGATCGAAATGAGGTACTCGACCCCGAGCATCTTGAAACCGAAGATGTTGGCTCGACTATTGAGTTGGGTGGGGCTGATTCGGTGCCCACGTCCATGGCGCGGCAAAAAGGCGACGCCTACGTCGTCGATCTTGCCGACGATGTAGGCGTCGGAAGGGGCTCCGAAGGGTGTGTCAAGCCTGACCTCCCGCACATCCGTGAGCTGGGCCATGTCGTAGACGCCACTGCCACCAATCACGCCGATACGCACCTTATCCATCTCTGAGTCCTTTCTGAGTCGATTGGTTGCGGACCGCATCCGCTACCAGGGCACGCCGGGACAAGTGTCGATCTCAGCATTCACCCCAAGTCGCTTAACCATGCGCACGCGGTCCCAGTGTTCGTCAAGGATGCCATCGTGAATCGCCCAGGCGCGCCCCCGCACGCTGTCGGCCAGCGACGGCTGGCGGAAGGGCGAAGAGCCGCCAAGTCGATGGCGTATCTCGCCGTTCGCTGAAAACCCAGCATGGATCCTTTCCATGCGACTCTGCCCCTGAAGATAGCTGAAGCCGGCGCGCTCGAATAAGACGGCGGTGTGATAGTAGAGCGGCTGCGCCACGTAATCCCGCTGCCCAAGACAAAGCATGAACGTTTCCATGCGCTCGACTTCACTCGCAAATTCGTGCAGGCCCGCGCGGATCTGCCCCGGCGCCAGACCATGCGCCAGCGCGTCCGCTTCCGCTTCAAGATTCCGCTGCGTGCTGCCACGCAGTGTCACCTGGCCACTGGGCATCACATCGATGTTGAACCGCGGCGCCAGCGGATCTTGGATCGCCAGCCAGACGACTTCGACTTGGTTGAAGAGCGTATCGCGCAGCTCGAATTCCATCATTGCGTCGACTGCATCGGCCGAATGATACAACTCAAGGCGAATCCCAGCCTGTGTCGCGTCGATCAGCACGCGGGTGATGGGCCGCTCCTGCGCATCGGTCAAGGTGATCGGATCGATGTCATATTGGACCAGCCGATCGATGGGCAGGAGGATGCGGAACAACTGGTGTTGGCGCTCAGTGTCCCAGGTGGTGATCACTTCGTGCAGAGAAACGGGACGTGCACTCTGCATCGTGCTTGTGAAAGTCTCCGGTGGTTGTCCAGTAGGGCGGCCGCGCGATTTCGACGTAGCCCTTTCCGGGACTGGCGGAGATTCTTCCTCTGCGGGTCGAGCGGCACCGAACTTGCTCATGGGAACCCAAAATCAGGCTCAACCCCTGCTTCATCTAGAACTTCGGCAACAGCTCCTGCGACTTGTGCATGCGCCGCGCTATTGCTTGCGAGCAAACCGAAGCGCCGCACGACATCGGGCTGATTGTAGGCCAGCGGTCGATTCCAGCAGTCGGTCATGGTCCCACCCGCTTCCTGCAAGATAATCTCCGGCGCGCACGTGTCCCACTCTTTAGTCCCCGGATTGGGATGCACATACCAATCGGCTTTGCGTTGTGCGATCAGGCCGATCTTCAGACCAACGCTACCGACGCTTCGCACATGCCGTGCCGCGACCCGCGCGACAATCGGGTCCACCAGGAGCGCCCGGTGCGATCGGCTGACGAGAAGGCGGAGACGCTTGGGATTGGTTTCTCGCGAGACACGTAATGGATAGCGCTCACCGAACTCCTCCACAAAGGCGCCGGCGCCGCGTGCAGCGCCGTAGAGCACGTCGTCGATCGGTTGATAGACCACGCCTGCGACAGGCTTGTGATCCAGAACCAGGCCCACCATGATGCAGAACTCACCGTTTCGGGAAATGAACTCCAGTGTCCCATCCAGCGGGTCGATGATCCACACCCGCCGCTTGTCGAGGCGCGATAGATCGTCCTTCGACTCTTCTGCCAGGATGCCATCTTGCGGGAAGGCCTGGCTCAACTGCTTAACCAAGTAGGCATTTGACGCTCGATCGGCTTCCGTAACGGGCTCGGTCGGGTCTTTCCAGCGGATATTGGGCGAAACCTGATAGAAGGTCCGCACGATGGCGCCGGCCTCACGGGCCAGTTTGATCGCGACGGCAAGGTCATGGGTGAAAGTGGCGCTATCAGAAGATACAGGTGCAACCGGGAGAGTGGTCAAAGTCGCCTCTTCAGTGTTCTGATGCTATCCGTCGAAAGTATCTGAGACGACGAATCTCGCCTCAGAGCCACATGGGTGACGGCCGGATGCCCTATCCCGCATCGTAGAGCGACCATACCACAACTCTGCTCGAATCGTCAAGACCCTATCAAGCAAGAAGGCTGCCTTATCTCAGCAGCCTTCTTGTTATCTTGAGGTGGAGATGCCGGGAGTCGAACCCGGGTCCGAAACAAACGACCGCACGCATCTACAAGCTTAGTCGCTGGTTTGAGTTTCGCCGGACGGTCCAGCAGTGACCACCGTCCTCTAGCCCGGCTAGCCGAGATCTTAAGCCCGCCTATCGGCGTCTACGGGCCGCACCTTACGGTCTATGACGATGCTCTCCGACGCCGCCTGGCCCCATCGGAGGCACCGGGGTCACCCTACGGCGACCCAGCCCTCATTCCCTTTACGCTGCCAGCGCGAAAGCGTTGGTGCGCATGGAGGGGAAGGAGAACGCATTGGTGCTTTTGGCACTTGTGTTTTTTGCTCTGGATTTACGAGGTGAGAGCGCCTCGGCTTGCAGCATACGACCCATCTGCCCCGTCGAAACCAGTCATCCCCAGATGCCAATAGTGTAGCACAAGGCCGAGCCTTGAGCAAATCCGGAAATCTGCGCGTCGCCTGAGAGGTTGCGCAGGTTCACTCCTGGTCGAATTCCTTGATCACCCGTCGCAGCTCCCGATCGGCATCGCGTTCGGCGATCGCATCTTTCTTGTCGTAGAGTCGCTTGCCACGCACCAGAGCGATCTCGACCTTCGCCCGGCCGTCCTTCAAGTACATGCGCAGAGGCACAATCGTCCAGCCGCGCTCCGACACCTTGGATTGCAGCTTCCGCAACTCCTGGCGGTGAAGCAGCAGCTTGCGCTCGCGGCGCGGCTCATGATTCTCCCGATTGCCGAAATCATAGGGGGAGATGTGCACATTGACCAGCCACGCTTCGCGGTTCCTAAGGATGACAAAACCATCCCGCAGATTGACACGGGCTGCTCGCACCGATTTGATCTCGGTGCCAGTCAGCGCGATGCCGGCCTCATATGTGTCCTCAAGGAAATAGTCGTGAAACGCCTTGCGATTGGTCGCGACTTGCTTCGCTTCGCCTTCGCTCTGCCTGGCCACACTGCCTCCACGTCACTTACTGATCTTGTCCACAAGGTACTGCACTGCGCGGTCGAGTTGAGAATCGCGCTTGGCGGCGAGGTCCTCCTTGGTCAGCTCGACCTTGATGTCGGGCTCCAACCCGGAGCCGTGAATACCGCGATTCTTGGGAGTAAACCACCGCGCGATGGTGACTCGCAATTGCGAACCGTCGCTAAGTGAGTTAGGCAATTGGACTGACCCCTTGCCGTAAGTTTTCTCACCCATTAATATGCCGGTACCGGCATCCTGGATGGCCCCGGCCACGATCTCAGATGCGCTTGCGCTGCCGCCGTTGACCAACACGACCAGTGGTGTATCGCCTAGCAGATAACGGCCTTGTCGCTCAAAGATCTTCTCCGAGCCATCTTTATTGCGCTCGATGAGGATGGGCCCCTTTGGCACGAAATAGCTGCCGATGCGCACAGAAGCATCGAGCAGCCCGCCAGGGTTACCGCGCAGATCCAGGATCAGCCCCTTGGGTTTCTT
Source organism: Anaerolineae bacterium (assembly GCA_025454565.1). Lineage (GTDB taxonomy): Bacteria > Chloroflexota > Anaerolineae > CG2-30-64-16 > CG2-30-64-16 > JALOOE01. Next base: position 1,101 of record JALOOE010000258.1, on the reverse strand, counting down.
GGCCAACGCCTGATTCAACGCGTCTGCGAGCCGATTGGGCGCGATCGAGCTGAAATCTCGCAGCGAGATGTACTCGATCTTGCCGTCGCCCAGCGTTTTGCTCTCGACAACCGGAATCTCAATACGATCACGCACCACGGTGACGTCGAACGGCTTCTGCTCATCGCGGCGAATATTGAGCATCACCTTGCTGTTGCGCGGCCCGCGGATCATGCTGATCGCCTCGAGCAGGGTGGTCTTGGTGATGTCCTTGCCATCTACGGCAAGCACTACATCACCCGCCTGCAAACCAGCTTTCGCTGCCGGCTGATCGGCATAGAGGTATTTCAGCCGCACCCCGCCGCCCTCAGCCAACTCAACCTGGGCGCCGATCCCCTCGAAGCTCCCCTCCATGTCGGAGTTGAAGAGAGCGGCCCCTTTGCGGATCGCGTCGTAGGTCACTTCCTTGCCCTGGGGTAAATCGCCGTAGAATTGGGTCTTCAGCAGCCGCCACGCCTCCAGGAACAGCTTCTCATCGAGAGGATCGTCATCTGAGAGCGCGCCCTTGGCCGGCGAAACCGTCGGCTCGGCGGGCGTGCGTTCGGTGGCCGCAGAAGGGGCGTCCGGTCCCGGGATACTGCCGCGTTCCTGACGTGGCGTGCGCTCCATGGAGCCGGGAGCCAGCGCCTGGCCAGGTGCGGCCGAAAGCGCGGCCGCGTTGCTGGAGCCGACGCTCAGACCCACGCCAAACGCGGTCAGCGTCAGGATCGAGGCCAAAACAACGACCAAGAAGATACTGAGAAATCCGACAGATGTATTGTTCTGTTTCATCACACACCAACTGTAGACATAATATCACGTGCGACCGTGATGCGTTAGCAGGGTAGGGGACTACTTCTCCCCCATCAGCCAGGCCTGAGCCTTCGTCAGTTGCGGATCGCGCCCAGCGTCGCGGTCCGCCGCCGTGATGCCCACTTGGACATCCGGCTGCAAGCCGACTTTATCGATTTGGTTGCGCTGCGGTGTCAGCCAGCGCGCCACAGTGACGTGCAGGGAGGAGCCGTCGGGGAATTCATGCACCTCTTGCACCGAGCCTTTGCCGTAAGTCTTCTCGCCGATGAG
>JALOOE010000257.1 GCA_025454565.1 Anaerolineae bacterium | reverse complement strand
TCCATCTGCTTGTCGAGGGACTGTGCGCGCATCTCCGTCTGGGCCGAGGCCTTATCCAGCCGGGTGCGGATCGAATCGGCGATGCGAGCCACATCGGCGTCACCCACGCCCGAGAGGTCGTCCAGCGACTTCATCGTCTTGGCGGTGAGCTCTTTGGATTTCGCCAGCTCGAGCAGCGCCTCCAGTTCTTCACGCTCTTGCTTGATGGTGGTGAGCTTGGCCTCCAGCTTGAGGCGGGCGCTCATCAAGCTCTGGTACTCGCCCTGCATCTGCTCCAGTTGCTGGTTGTAGGTTTCGAGCAGGCGCTGGGTGGAATTGAGTTTGCTCTGTGCGGCCGCGGCCAGATCATCGCGACCCTCCCTCAGGAAGACGTCGATGTTGCGGTCAAGCTCATCCGCCCTGGCCTGGAACTCATCGCGCTTGCGACGGATCGTCTTGACGTTGCCGCCCACCGTCGCCACCGCGTCGGTCAGATCGTCCAGGTTGTCCTCAACCTCGCGGATGTATTGGTTGATGACCGCGATAGAGTTCTGCTTCAGCGCCTGGTCCACCATCCAGTGCAAGTTCGCAGAAATGAGCGTGTTGACCTTTTCGATCAGTGATGCCATGAGTGTCCTCCAAATTGCAGATTTCGGATTGACGATTTCGGATTTTTCGGTGGAGAATCGACACCGCAGGCGAATCTGCGCACATCATCGATGCTACCACCAGTCGGGCACACTCGCTTGACCGGCAACCGACGTGATGCTGACAACGGTTGAAGGTTGCAGGTTCAAGGTTGAAGGTTGCTGGTTGAAGGTTGCAGGTTGAAGGTTGCAGGTCGTCCCCTTTCAACCTGGAACTTTCAACCATCAACCAGTTAGACCCCCGGCCGCGCCAACGCTCGGCTCCGGTACGTCTTTCAACCTGGAACTTTCAACCTGCAACCAGCTTATACCCCCGGCCGCGCACCGTGATCACGTAGTGCGGGTTGGCAGCATCCGGTTCGAGCTTCTGGCGTAGACGGCTGACCAGCTTCTCGATGCGCGCGTCATCCACTTCGTCGATATAGTCTTCGCCCCAGACCGCCTCCACCACGTCATACTTGGTGACGATCTTACCCAGGCGGCCGTAGAGCAAGAGCAGCAGCCGGTACTCCAGGTTGGTCAGTGTGGCTGCCTGGACGCCGTTCACCCACACTTCGCCGCTCTCCGAATCGACGCGGATGCCGGTGGTGCCGGGCCGCCGCACGGTATTCTGCCGTTGCACGAACTCCGCGAAGGCGCGCGCAAAGATGCGCCGTTCCGGGCCCTGGCCGATCACCAGTCGTTGCGCGATCACCGAGTCCATGCCGGCCGGACTCTTCTCGCTCCCCGCGCCGAAAAGCGATAACAACGCCTCTTGTTCTGGAGACGTCAGATCGCTCCAGATGTTATGGCACTCGGTCTGGATGCCGGTATCCTGCGGGATCAATTCGGTTGCGCGGCGATGGATGATCCAATCCTGGGTGGCATCGCGCACCGGCTGGCCCGTCAGGGAGCCGAGGAGGTGACAGATCGCCTCCAGCAGGCCAGGATGGCCGCCCGCCCACAGCCGAATGAACGCCAGATCTTCCTCGCTGAAGGTCACGTCTTCATCGGCGGCGAATCGCGCCACAAACGCCGCGATCTCCGCGTCGTTCAGGGGTGAGATATAGAGGACATGCCTGGCGAATAGCTCGGCGAACTCAGCGACATCGCCGTCCTGTCCTAACTGCTCCAAACGGCGATTGGTCGCCGTCACGTAAGTGAGGCCCTGCCAGTGCTTATCCTTCAGCGCCCGGAGGTTGAGAAACACGCGGCCGTCGATCTCGCACACCGGGCCATCGAGTTCATCGAACAGCAGCGCGACCTTTTGCGGCAACAGATCGCCGATCGCGGCCATCGCCTGCGCGAAACTGAGCGGCACCTGGAAATTGCTGGTCGGCTTCACCAGCGCATCGTAGGCGGCGCGCACACGCTGCAAGACCGGTTCGACGGCTGCGTTCGCGCCCCCCTCCAGCACATCGATGGCGCAGCGCAGGATCAACTCGTAGAACGCCTGCTCGGTCATGTCGAGCATCTGGTTGAGGTCGATGTAGATCGGCAGGTAGTTGGCCGCTTCGTAGCCCAGGTAGCGCTCCTGCATGGTCGCGTCGGTGAGCGAGCGCAACAGGGCCGATTTGCCCAGATTGCTGACGCCGACCAGTGAGATGCAGTGCATATCGCGCACCGCGGCGAACAGCGTGCCCAAATCGTTTGGGCCCAGATCAGCCTGCCGGGGCAGGGCTTGTCGAAGTAACGTTTGCCCCGGCAGGAGGGCGCGGGCTTGGGCGATGTCCGATTTCCTCATGCTCGCTCTTTCTACTTGCGTCCCGTCTTGCCCTTGGCGGGCGGCTTACTGCCTCCCGGTGGCGTGCCGGATGCGGACTTAGTCGGCGCGGCGCTGCCGTTCCCGCCCCGCTGTGCGTGCGCTGCCGCGACAGTCTGCGGCGCGCTGCCTGGCGTCGCTGGCGCAGGCTCGCGGCCCTGGTCGGCGCGCATATGGCAGTTCTTGTATTTCTTGCCGGAACCGCAGTGACATGGATCGTTCCGACCAGGCGACTTGGCGCTGCGGACGGGTTGCGGTGCACCGCCGTCCCCGCGATTGGTCTGCATGCGCTGCGGCATCGTGGGCCGCATGACGAACTGGGCATGGTAGATGTTCTGGACAATATCCCGCGACATAGAGGCCACCAGCTCATCATACATCTCGTGGGCTTCCTTCTTGTAAGCCACGAGTGGATCCTGTTGGCCGAAGGCGCGCAGGCCGATCCCCTCCCGCAACTCGTCGAGATCGGTCAGATGCCGGACCCAGCGGTTATCGACCGCGCGCAACATGACCAGCCGCTCCAACTGGCGCAACATCTCGGCGCCCATTGCGGCCTCTTTGGCGTCATACGCCTTCTCAGCGAGTTCTACCAGATGCTCGGTGAGTTCGGGGGTGGTGAGCTTGCGCCAGCTTTCCGGGTTCTCGCCGTAGGGCGGAAAGATGATCTTGTTCAACTCGGCCGCCAGGCCAAGCAAATCCCACTCATTGCGATCCGGGCTGCCTGCAAACATCTGCACCAGCGAGGTCATCTCGTCCTCGACCATGCCCATGATCGTCGGACGCATGGTCGGCTCGCTGAGGATCTGCCGGCGCTGGTTGTAGATCACCTCGCGCTGTTTGTTGACGACGTCATCATATTCCAATACGTGCTTGCGCATGTCAAAGTTGTAGCCTTCGACCCGCACCTGGGCGCTCTCGATGGCCTTGCTGACCAGCCCGGCCTCGATAGGCATGTCCTCGTCCAGCTTCAGCCGATCCATCAAGTTGGAGACGCTCTGGCCGCCAAATCGTCGCATCAAGTCATCGTCCAGCCCCACGTAAAAGCGCGACGACCCCGGGTCACCCTGGCGGCCGGCGCGACCGCGGAGCTGGTTGTCGATGCGCCGGGCCTCGTGCCGTTCGGTGCCCAAGACGTGCAAGCCGCCGGCCGCGAGCACTTTCTGGCGGTCGGCTTCGACCTCCGCCTTCGCCTGCGCCAACGCAGCCTGCCAGACCGGATCATTTTCGCCCAGCGCGGCCAGATCGATCCCCTCCTTGCGCAGCCGCTCGCGCGCCAGGCCGTCGGCGTTACCGCCGAGCAGGATGTCGACGCCGCGGCCGGCCATGTTGGTGGCAATAGTCACCGTGTCGGGCCGGCCCGCTTGCGCGATCACGCCGGCTTCCTTCTCGTGCTGTTTCGCGTTCAGCACGTTGTGCGGCACACCTTTGCGCCTGAGCATCTCAGACAGCATCTCGGAGGTTTCGATAGCGACCGTGCCAACCAAAACCGGTTGCCCCTTCTTGTGCAATTCCTCGATTTCGTTGACCACCGCCCGGTATTTGGCTGCGCCCGACTTGTAGACCGAATCGGGGAAATCGTTGCGGATCACGGTTCTGTGGGTGGGGATCGCGACGACATCGAGGGTGTAGATCTTGTAGAACTCTTCCTGCTCGGTCATCGCCGTACCGGTCATACCGGCCAGCTTCTCGTACATGCGGAAGTAGTTCTGGAAGGTGATCGTCGCCCAGGTCAACGACTCACGCTGGACGCGCACCCCTTCTTTAGCCTCGATAGCCTGGTGCAAACCTTCGGAGAAGCGCCGGCCGTACATCAGGCGGCCGGTGAACTCGTCGACGATGATCACCTCGCCCTCTTTGACGATGTAGTCGCGGTCGAGCCGGTAGAGCGCGTGGGCGCGCAGTGCATTGTCAAGATACGGCGTCAGCTCGTAGTGCTCGCCGTCGTAGAGGCTTTGGCTGGCGGGAATGCCCAGCATCGACTCGACGCGCGCGATGCCGGCCTCGGTGAGCGTGGCGATCCGATCCTTCTCATCGATGGTGTAATCGTGCTCTTGCTGGAGGCGGCGGACGACCTGGGCGAAGGTGCGATAGTTGTCCGACGATTCTTGAGCGGGCGCGGAGATGATGAGCGGCGTGCGCGCCTCATCGATCAGGATGTTGTCCACCTCATCTACGATGGCGTAGTGCAGGTCGCGCTGGACGCGTTCTGACAGATCCTGCACCATGTTATCGCGCAGATAGTCGAAGCCACGAAGGAGCCCAAGTCGGGATTGGCCGCGGCCGACTGGATCACGCCGACGCTGACGCCGAGCAGGTGATAGATCGGCCCCATCCACTGGACGCCGTACTTCGACAGATAGTCGTTGGGCGTGACCAGGTGACTGCCGCGGCCGGTCAACGCGTTCAGGTAGAGAGGCAGCGTGGCGACGAGGGTCTTGCCTTCGCCGGTCTTCATCTCGGCGATCTTGCCATCATGCAGCACCATGCCGCCGATGAACTGCACGTCGAAATGGCGCAGTCCGATGGCGCGGGTGGCGGCTTCGCGCACCGCAGCGAAGGCGCGCGGGAGGATCTCCTGCATCGCAGCCGCTTCGGCGGCGCGCAACTCCTTCTCGATCCGCTGCACCTCGATGCGCAGTTGTGTCTGGATTGCCGCGTCCGGCTCGCCGAGCCACTCGGCGCGCGCTGCGGCCAACTGCTCGCGGAGCTCGCCCGCACGCGCCGCGATAGTCGCGCGGAACGCTTCGGTCTGACCGCACAGCTCGTCGTCGCTCATGCGCTCGAATTCCGGCCCCAGCGTGTTGGTCTGATTCACGATCGGCTGCAAGCGCTTCACCTCGCGGTCGCTCGCGTCGCCGAAGACTTTCTTGACTAGGTTTTTGAACATGGATACTCTCGTGCTGCATCAACGTGATGCGTGAAACGAATACGTGAATTTGGTAGGCCACCCTTATTGGCCGGTTGTCAGATGATTATACCATAGGCGGGGCGTCGTGCACGTATGAAAACGTCCAAAACGAAATACGCGGAACGGGTCTGGAACACGAAATCGCGAAGGTTCGCTAAGTTCTCGAAGCACGAAGCTCGCGAAGTGTGAGCGCGCCAGCTTCGTGGTCTTCGCGCTCACTGGCCTTGCGGGTCGCGCTTTTCGTGGGGCTTCGCTGCTTCGTGATCTGAGCGTTCTCACCCACAACAAAAAGGCGAGGCCATGATAGCCTCGCCTCTCCCGCGCTGCGTTTGCGGCGCTACAAGCGCGCTCGATCAGATCGAGAAGCACTTGCGATGGTAGACCACGTTGTGCGAACGCGGCCGGCCGTTCTGCGTCTCGGTTACCTTAACCACCAACAGATCGCCGAACGCGACATCCAGCCCACACTTGGTGCAGTTGTGGCCAGACAGAGCCTTGCGCCGTTTCTCCAAGGTCGCGGTATCCGCACCCATCTTAGTTGCTTGAGCCATGGAATCACCCCCTCGCAAAGAACTCGGCGCCGCGCGGCGCCGAGAATGTTACCTGCTGCTATTATCCGCGAAACGGGGGGGAATGTCAAAAACCGGACGAAGGACGAAAGACGAAGGACAAAGAGTCTTGGTCTTTGGTCTTTCGTCCTTCGTCGGTCACCCCACCTGCGGCAGCGTCGTCAGCGACTTAGCGAGATCAGGCTCGCTCAGCGCGGAATCCTGCAACTGGCCGCTGAGATACGCATCGTAAGCCGCCATATCGAAGTGGCCGTGGCCGGAGAGGTTGAACAGGATCACCCGCTTCTCGCCGGTTTCCTTGGCGGCCAGGGCTTCATCTACGGCCGCGCGGATGGCATGCGTCGTTTCCGGCGCGGGGATGATCCCCTCGGTGCGCGCGAACAGCACGCCCGCCTCGAAACACGGCTTCTGATCGTAGGCGCGCGGCTCGATGTAGCCCGCATGCGTCAGTGCGGAGACGAGCGGCGCCATGCCATGATAGCGCAGCCCGCCCGCATGGATGCCCGCCGGCTCGAAGTCATGGCCCAGCGTGTGCATCTTGACCATGGGTGTCAAGCCGACGGTGTCGCCGAAATCGTAGGTGTAGGCGCCGCGGGTCAGCGATGGGCAGGAGGCCGGCTCGACTGCGACGTAGCGCGTGCGCTTGCCCTCGGTCAGTGTCTTATGCATGAACGGGAACGCGATCCCGGCAAAGTTCGATCCGCCGCCCACGCAGCCGATCACCACGTCCGGATATTCGCCGATCTCGGCCATGCCCTCCAGCGCTTCCTGGCCGATGACCGTCTGGTGCATCAGCACATGGTTGAGCACCGAGCCGAGCGAATATTTGCACGTGCCGCCGCTCGTGGCCGCCACTTCCACCGCCTCAGAGATGGCGATGCCCAGGCTGCCGTTGCTTTCCGGGTTCCGGGCCAGGATCGTCCGGCCCGCATTGGTGCGATTCGACGGGCTGGGCGTGACCGATGCGCCGTAGGCCTGCATCACCGAACGCCGGTACGGCTTCTGCTGATAGCTGATCTTCACCATGAAGACCTCGATGGCGATCTTGAACAGATCGCCCGCAATGGCCAACGCGGAGCCCCACTGGCCG
>JALOOE010000256.1 GCA_025454565.1 Anaerolineae bacterium | reverse complement strand
ACCAGCAGACCTCGCTCGGCAAGCTCGACGAGGTTGGGCAGGCCGTAAGGCTCGGCGGCAGCGAGATCCACAGTGTAGCCGATATCCTGCAAGCTGCCGGCCGTCACCCGGCTGAGGGGGTTGCCGGGATCGGCGATGAACCCCGACATCAGCTCGTTGCGGAAGATCGTCTCACGCCAATGAGAATTCGCGGTGCCCGGCCCGCCGGTGTTTTCGACCGGCACGCGCTTCGACCCCGCGCCTGCGCCCCGGAGCTTGCGATACTCTTTGATGGCGGTCTTGCCGCTGAAGGTCGGGTTCGAGCCGCCCGCGCCTTTCAAGAGGCCCTTGTCATCCCAGATGGTGCCGATCCCCAGCACGTGCCCCATCTCATGGGTGATCACATCGGTGAGCGTGCCGTTCTGCTCCATTTTCTGGAGATCGGCGGTATCGAAGGACATGATCCCCTTCGCAGGCAGAAACGCCGCGCTCCCCGCAGCCGCCGGGCGCAAGTGGGTGGGGCCGGCTTGCCCCAGGATCTTGCCCACGCCGTCGATGGCCTTGCCTTGCGCCAGGATCAGCACGTCGTCGATCACTTCGCCGTCCACCATGACGCTCGGCACGTCGCCGACGATCACCTTGGTCCAACGATCCGCGGCGGCTTTGAAGGCATTCTTCTGCGGTTCAGTCAGGCCGCCGAGAAACCGCACCTCGATCGTGAAAGGCGATTCCGTGGCGGCCAGCGCCCTGGCCGTGCCGGCATCTGCCCTGGCCCAGTACGTCTCGTAGTTGCCTTTGTTGCCCATGATCTGTAACTCCTTCGATCGCTCGCGAGCTGCTCTTGCAGCGATAGATGACCGACAATCGAGTGCGGGCTGCTGGCGTCAGCCTGCGCCGCGCGGCCTCACTCACAGTACAAACGTAAGATAAGTGTACTGCAAGTTTGCCCCCGCGTCAATCCCCTATGCGTGAAGCGTAAAACTGACCGCACAATGAGATCGATATGCTGGGTAGAAGCCGGAGAGCGGACAAATGAGTGAGTTTTGAGCGCGGCGTTTGATGAGCGGTGCTGTGATCGAAGTCCGTATCGAAGCAGTTTTGGTTTACTGGCAAGCCGCGAGACAAGTGGCCCAGGTATCAGGTTGGCGCTCGCGCAGATCACGAAATGGCGGCACATTCTGGCCGGTTCCCACAAAGCACCAGCCCGTCAAACCGTGGTCGTCGGCATCTCGTAAAGCAGCGACCAGGCTATCCGCAGAGGAGCCACTCTCGTTCAGGTAGCGTTCGACCAGGGCAGCCAGACGGCGGTACGTCCGGCGGTAGCCGGCTGCCAGAGCCTCGCGGCGATCCAGTTGCAAGAGTTCGACCGTCTTTTGCCCTTTGGGCGACCAGTCGTTGTTGTTCAGGTCAAATCGTGCGACCACGTTGCCGGTTGTCGGATCAAAGTCCAGGCATAGCCACGGTTCTTCTGCGGTTGGATCAATCAGCATAGGTTGCCCGGCGGCAAGTGGAAACCGATCGCCTTTCAAGCGGCCGCATTCCGCGCAACACAGCAGCAAGTTCGGCCAAAGGAACATCCGCTCCGGGTACGGCGTTTTCGGCCAGAAATGTTCGATATCGGTCCCATGCGAATCCAGACAGTACATACAGCGCTCGTGCTCGCCCATCATCTGCTTGAGCGTTGCCAGGACCGCCAACAACGGCTTACCTTGCCGCCCGGTTTGCCATTCTTCATTCACCCGCAAGGCGCCTTCCAAGCGCTTATGATCGGCCTCAGCCTGTCTTTGGTTCAGCTTCTCTTGGACATCTTCATCCAGAGGCAATCGGATGACGCGACGCATGCCTCACAACTCCTCTTCTGCCGTGGCGAAGAGTTGAAGCTGTGCTACCTGGGTCTCTTCCTTCACAGTAAGCCTGGCGCCTGCGCGCTTTTTAGCCTGGAGCTGGGCGTACTCTGCGCGTGCTGCGACTGCTCTCGGAGAGCGTGTGTTCTGCAGACCGAAGGCCGGTGTCAGCAGAATCGTATCCGGTCGCGACGCGATCACCTTCCGGTAGTCTTCCCTGGTGAGCGGCCCTGGCGGATCGCCGCTGGCAGGCTCCGGCAGCACAAACAGTCCATTGGTGTCAGCGGCCTGGCAAATGATCGGACTATGGGTCGTAACCAGGAACTGTATGTTCGGAAAGTGCTGCTTCAGCCAGAATCCGACCTGTCGTTGCCACTCCGGGTGCAGGTGGGCGTCAATTTCATCAATCAACACCACGCCGCTGCGCTTGATACGGAGCTTGCCATCCGGCCCACGCTCGGTCAGATCGGCAGTCCCATAGGTGTTGATCAAATGGCGCACAACATCTGTCAAGAGAGCCAGCGCGGCCCGATAGCCGTCGCTCATTTCGCCCCAGGCCAGTTGCACCCCATTGCGGTCTTTGAGCCACAACCCATCCGAATCGACACGGTCAACCGTGATCTGATTGGGCATCAGATCGTCGCGTAGGATCTCCATCAACAACGCCAGTTGGTCGCGTTCGGCGGCTTTGTTCTCAAGCTCCTTGTATTTCAGATTGCGCAGCCATTGGTCTGCTTCGGCCAAGGAGGCAGCCTCTTGAAACATGGTCACGAATCGCTCGGTGGTGGGGCCCATCATTTGCCGCATGGCCTCCGGCGACGCTCCGAACACCCGGCGAAATGGCCCATAACCACACGAAAACCACCCTTTCGCATCCGATGACCAGATCGTGCGTTCCGGTGTGGCGTAGTTTGTCGGCTTTCCGGCGGGAATGGTTGCCTGCAGGGCAGGTTCCCTGCTGCCGTTCTTCAGCGCAAGCTTGGCCGGAAATTGGGGGGATGGCGGCTGTCCAGGATCAACCGGTGCATCGTCAGTTGGAGACCGCACGATCTCAAGTTGGATGAAGGCCTCATCGTCGGCGCCATCTCGAATCCAGCGATGAAAACTCGGCTGCAGCGCCCGCGCCGTATCCTTGCCGATCAAGCCCACCGCAATCGCTTTGAGGAGCGAGGTTTTGCCGGACCCGTTATCGCCGGTGAAAACGGTCCAACCTGCATACGTCCCGTCGTCCCGCGTGAGATCGAACTGGAGATCGGCAAATCCGCGGATGTTTTTTAGGGTTACCTTGCTGATGTACATAGCTGCACCTGACGTCTCGGCTGTTATCGGAGCTATTTTACCATTGTTTCGCCAGCGACGCCGAATGATGATTTTTCACAGCCGCTCATCACCAGCTTGGTCCGCGACTTCAACCAACGTCCTCAATGCTAACACCCTATTTTTGCGCAAAAATCAAGGAAGGCCAAATCTATCTTATCGCACTTTGACAACTGAGATAGCATCCACAATCCTACCCACCTATGGATTACCGAAATGGGCCAGGAGTCGTGTCAGACCGGTGGCGACGGCGTGTGCGTGAGGATGGAGTTGGTTGAGTTGCACCTCGCGCAAGCGTTGCTGCTCGAACACCAAGCGTCCGGGCAAGCACAACACATCCTCGGTGAAGCGGGTCGGGCCGAAGGCAGCCAGCGCTTCACCGCCAAACATCCATTGCGTGACCCAGGCGAGCAGGTTATGCGTTACGTCGGTCAGCAGGATCAAAGCCTCTTGCGCCGCCAGGTGTTTCTTGCGGCGGCGTTCGAGTTGCAAGCCGCCCTTGTCGGCCTGGATTTCAGTCTCACACGCCCCGCGATCATCGTAGTGGGCGATGACTTCGGCGAGTGTCCAAGGCAACACGGAGCAGACGACCGTGCTATACTTGGTCTGGCCGTCACTGGTCTGCCAACGCAAGACCAGATGCTGGGTCGGGCGCACGTAGGTGACGGGGGCGCTGGCTGGGGCGACCCAGCGCCGGTGGCCAAGATCCTGCCACTGCTCGGCGGCGACCTGCTGCGCATACGCTTGGGGGCGCCGCCCGCCTTTACCTTTGCCCAATACCTGCCACGCGGCGGTCAGCGCATGGTTGACATTGGCGTCGCTGCCGAAGCCCGCATCTGAGCGCAGCAGCGTGCGTTGCTTCTGGGCCGGGCTGAGCAGCAGACTGGTCTCCAGGGTATCCAGGATTGGCCGATAGGTCGGGCCGCTATCTTGCGTGCCGGGATAGAGGCGGGAGAACACCGTCTCGTGGTACTGCGGCGCCGCGACACGCGCCAGTTGCCGGCCGTAGTCGTTTTTTTCGCGAACTTGCCTTTCGTGCTGGCTTCCGCCTGACGCGAGATCGGTAACGGCGTGAGATCGATGTCCAACCATAACCACGCCTGGTCAAAGTCATGGTGCAGTAGGCGACTCTCGCGGCGAAACAGGCTGTCACTGCCGGCCCGCAACTGCGCCACCTGCCACGGGGTGAAGGCATCGAGTGTGCGCGCCAACGTGGACTGCTCAGCAAAGCGTGCTTGCCCCCAGGCCTGGGCTAATGCCACGTCCGGTCGTAGGCGCGTGTTGGCCTGGGCGATGGCCCGACAGCCCGTCAAAATACTGACCAACACCGCCAACAGTTTCGCGCCTGGCGTGTAGTCGACCGTCTTGAGGGGCAACGCTAAGTCCTGCCAGAGTGGCGTCAGAAAGCCGGTACGCGTCAGACAGTAGCCCAAAACACCCAAGGGGGCAAAGCCGGTTTCGCTGGCCATCGGTATCAAACGAATCGCTGTGGACATGGCACTTCTCCGCGGTGAGATGTGCTTATTCTATCTCAGTTGTCAAGGTGTGAAACGTGAAACGTGATGCGTAAATCGTCAATGGAGTTCCCACGCTTCACGTATTACGTTTCACGCATCACATTCGCCAGCGCGTCAATCAGCTCGCGCACTTCGGTCGCGCGTAGCCGATAGCTCGCCCGGTTCGCGATGAGCACGGCCCGGCTCTCCAGGATCGTGCGGATTTCGGCCAGGCCGTTCTCGCGCAGCGTCGTGCCGGTCTGTACGAGATCGACGATCAGATCGGCCAGACCGACAAGCGGGGCCAACTCCACCGATCCGGACATGACGATCAGCTCGGCAGCGACGCCGCGTTTGCGGAAGTAGGCCTCGGTGAGACGCGGAAACTTGGTGGCGACGCGCGGGTTGCGCTCCAGCCGCAATGACAGATCGGCGCGGTCGGCGGGGCCGGCTACAGCGAGACGACAATAGCCAAAGGGCAGGTGCAACGGCTCGTATACATCGCGTTCGGACTCGCGCACGACATCCAGCCCGGCGACCCCCACATCAGCCGCGCCATACTCCACGAAGACCGGCACATCGGACGGCTTGACCATGATGAAACGCAGCCGGCCATCGGCGCCATCCAGCACCAGCTTGCGCCCGCCATCGCCGTTAGCCGGCACGGCATAACCGGCGCGCGCCAGGAAACCCAGCGCATCATCGGTCAGCCGGCCTTTCGGCAAAGCTATGGTCAGCGGTTGAGCCATCGCGTCACCTCCTGCCACTCGTCGGCGGACACGCCGCGCATTCCTGCGGCGTCGCGCACGGTGAGATGATTGAGATCCGGGCCATATACGATGCGCCGGATGCCGCGCGCGAGGGCCGCCTGCCAAAGCGCTTGCGGATCCAGCCCCAACGGGTCGATCTCGACCTTCACGCCCAACAGCCGAGCCTGCGCCGCCCACTGCGGACAAGCCGCCCAGACATCTGCCGAGAGCAACACATCCGACCGGGGCTCCTCGGCGCAGATGCCCTGGAGCTCGCGCGCCAGCATCACGCGGTCGAGGGTCAGCGCCCAACCGACCGCAGGCAACGGCGGTCCGAAGTGGCCGATCAGGTCATCATAGCGACCGCCCGACACCAGGCTGAACCCCAAGCCCGGCGCAAAGCCTTCGAACGTGATGCCGGTGTAGTAATCCAGATCGCGTACCTCGGCGAGATCGTACGATATCGCGTCCTCGACACCGTAGGCCCGCAGCAGATCCGCCAGGCCGTGCAGATCGAAGATGGCCTGCATCATGGTCGTGTTCAGACAGATGGACTCAGCAGCCGCCAGGACGGCGGCATCGCCGGTCAGCCGCGGCAGGGTCAACACGGCGCTGCGGGCGATGGGCGGCAAGCTTGCCGCTTCGGCCAGGAGCAGTGCCAACTCGGCCTCGGCCTTGCGATCCACTGCGTTCTGCAGGCGCGACGCCAGCCGTTCCGGTAGATCTAGCGCGGCCAGCAGCCCGCGGAAGAAGCCGACGTGTCCCACGGTGATGCGGAAGGCCGGCACACCGACGGCGCGCAGCGAGGCCACCGCCAGGGCAATCGACTCGGCGTCGGCCACTGCGCCCGGCGCGCCGATCAGCTCGACGCCGGCCTGGGTGAATTCATGCTGGCGGCCCGCACGCGGCGGTTCATAGCGGAAAACGCTGCCGACATAGGCCAGGCGCAGCGGCATCGGCTGGTCGAACAAACGGGTGCCGACCACGCGCGCCGTTGGGATGGTCATGTCAGGGCGCAAGGCCAGGGTACGGCCGTGGCGGTCGAAGAAACGGTACATTTCGGCGTCCACCGCCGCGCCGACATCGGTTGCCAACGTGTCGGCATACTCGAACGTGGGCAGGCTGATCTCGCGATAGCCCCAGGCTGACCAGGTGGCTTGCAGGCTGGCCTCCATGCCGCGAAACGCTGCCGTGTCGGCGAACAGCAGATCGCGCACGCCTTCGGGCAAGGGCCGGTCGGTCGATTGATTTCGAGCTGACATAAGCTCCGATCCAGTCTCCGATTAACAAAAAAGGACTGGTTGATGATCAACCAGTCCAGGGGCAAGCGCCAATCAGACGCCGGCTATGCCGTGCGCCTGCCCCTTGCCGCATGATGATGACGATACGTGCAGGTCCAACCCATGATGAAGCTTCTCCTTGCGGAAGCGTTGAGAGTGTAGCATAAGGCTTGTAGGCTGTCAAACAAAGGAAGTCACTATCGGCCAGCCCCGCTACGCAGGTTGACGACGACGCGTGCCATCGGTCTGCCATACCCCGCCGACGGCATTGATGTGGCTCAACCTACGCCTGGAAATTCGAGTTTAGGAATTAATCTTACCGAACAAAAGATATAAATAGTTTATACATAGCATGTACACGTCGAGCGGTGCAAACGCACCAAGGACGAAATAAAATCAAGGAGAGACACATGTCTGCGAGGCGAAGTTGGTCGAAGTTGATGGTGTTGGTCCTCGCCGCGATCATGCTGCTGAGCTTGCCTCTGGCAGCCGGCGCAGCGACGGCGAATGGAATTTCCAGCCCGAAGGATGGGGCAACAGTAAGCGGCAAGCTTGATGTGATGGGTTATGCGAGCGATCCGAGCTTCCAGAAGTGGCAGTTGGACCTGCTGCCGGGCGGCGACTCGAATGCGGCGATCTTCCTGGCGGTGGGCAACAATCCCGGCGACTTCACCTATGCGCTGGACACCACTGGACTGCCGAATGGTCAACATGCACTCCGTCTCCGTGTGGTGAGAAACGACAGCAACTATAACGAATACACGAATAAGTTCACTATCGCAAACGGTGGGGCGGCCCCTGCGGCTGCGAAGGACATTGTAGCGACGGCGATTGGCGCCGGGCAGTTCAAGACGCTAGTGGCGGCCGTGCAGGCAGCCGGTCTGGTTGAGGCGCTCCAGGGTAAAGGCCCGTTCACGGTCTTCGCCCCCACGGATGCGGCGTTTGCAGCACTGCCCGCCGGCACGGTCGAGAGCCTGCTCAAGGACCCGAAGGCGCTGAGC
>JALOOE010000255.1 GCA_025454565.1 Anaerolineae bacterium | reverse complement strand
ATCTCGGAATCGGCCAACGTTCGCTTCATCCAGCGCAGCATCCACTTCGTCCAGCACGCAGAAAGGCGTCGGCCGGGCCTTAAGGATGCTGAAGATCAGTGCCGCGGCGGTGAGCGCACGTTCGCCGCCGGAGAGGAGGGCCAGCCCTTGCTCGCGCTTGCCGGGCGGCCGCGCAATGATTTCCACGCCGGAGGCGCTGGGATCTTCAGGGTCGGTCAACACCAAGCGCGCCGCTCCGCCGCCAAAGAGATTGGTGAACTCGTCCTTGAATTGCGCGGCAATCGCTTTGAAGGTGCTGACGAATTCGCGCCGCATGACGGCGTCTAGCTCTTCGATCACCTGTTCCAGGTCGGTCACAGCGCGTTCCAGGTCAGTAGCCTGCGAGTTGAGGAAATTGTAGCGGGCCTCGACCTCGTTATATTCGGTCAGCGCATCGACATTCACCTGGCCCAGTCGGCTGATCTGCGCCCGCAATTGGCGGACATCGTTCTCCAGCCCTTCAGGCAGCTCCGCCACCGCCGGCAGCCGGGTGACCATGCCATCGATGGGCAGCGGCTGTTGGTCGACCGCCAGATCCTCGCTCTCGAAGACGACCAGGCCGAGCTCCTTCTCGATCTCGCCCCGCAGATGCATCAGCTCATCTTGCGCGCGCTGGGACGCCAGCTCGGCCTGGCTTTGGCGCATTTGGGCGTGACGCAACTGATCCCGAAGGCCGCGTTCCTCGCTCTCGGCAGCGCGCTGCGCCTGCTCGATCCGCGCCAGGTGAGCTTCGGCCGGGTCGATCAGTGCAGTGAGCGCAGCGATCTCAGCGGCCAGCGCGGTCGCCTTCTGCTGGTGCACGGCGACATCTTGGCCGGCGAGCGCCTGCTGTTCGCCGAGCGTTTTCAGTCGCGCTTCTTTGGTCGCGATCTCATTGGCGCGCTGGCGCTGTTGTGTGCGCAGCTCATCCACGCGCGCCCGATGACTCTGGAGTTGGCCGGCGCTGACCGCCGCTTCGGCGCGCAGGCGGGCCAGCTCGTTGACATGATCATCCGTTGCCAGGACGGCCAGATCGCGGCGGCTGACCTCCAGGGCCTCGTCCTGGGCGGCGAGTTGATCGGTCAACGTGGTGATGGCTGTGTGCAGGCCAGCCTCGGTCTTATCCAGGCCGGCGAGCTCGCTGCGTACCTGCCCCAGGCGTTCCTGGTGCCAGGTGGCGGTTTGGCGGGCGCGGTCGGCGGCCAACGAGAGGCGGCCGCGCTCGGCGGAGAGCTTCTGCTGCTGTGCGCTCAACTCATCGCGACGGCCCCGCAACGCCTTGAGCGCCGCGTCGGCAGTCACTTGCGTCCGCCGCGCCTCAGCGACTCGCGTATCGTGCTCCTTGACCTGCTGCGCTGCGACTTCGATCTGTGGCGGTAACTCGCGCAGCGCGCGCGCCCGCGACAGCAGCCCGCTGTCGCGGGCCTTGCTGTCGCTGCCGCCGGTGACGCTGCCTCCCGGTCGCACGATATCTCCCTCGATCGTGACCAGCGTCGCGCGACTATCGCCGCGGAGCAGCCGGCGAGCGGTTGGCAGATCACGCACCACGACCACATGGTTGAGCGCCAACTCGACCGCGGGGCGGATGGCCGGGTCAAAGCTGACCAGTTCGCTCGCCAGGCCCAGCACGCCGGCGCCTCTGGGCGCTTCCACCGCGCGACCGGGTCGCAGGCTATCCAGTGGCAAGAACGTGGCACGGCCGGCTTGCGATTGTTTGAGGAATGCGACGGCGGCCTCCGCATCCTCCCAGCCTTCCACAACGATATCCTGCATCCGGCCGCCCAGCGCAGCTTCCAGCGCGCGATCTAGCTCCGGTGGCACTTCAATCAGCTCGCCGAGCGCGCCGATGATGCCTGCGAGGGAAGGGGCATCTTTGACGCTGCGCGGCGACGCTGCGGGTCGAGCATCCGCCGGGATACCGCGTCCGCCAGACCTATCGCCGGGTGTAGCGGTCGGGCGCGTGCTGGGGCCGCGCGTCGCCGCCATGACGGCGCGTGCGCCGGCGTTCAGCCCTGCGCCCTCATCGCGGAGACGCGCGAGCATCTCCTGCTGATCTTGCAGCCGCCCCAGCGTCCGCTGCGCCGCGTTCAACTGCTCGGCAGCCTTGCGTTCTGCTTCTTGGGCCGATGCCAGCGCCAGCGCGTGTGTTTGACGCTCCTGTTCCAGCTTCGCCAGTTCGCTTTCGGCCGTCGCCAGTTTGCTCGCCAGCGCGTCGCCCTGCTTTTCGAGATCGGCCAGACTGCTCCCGGCAGACTTAACGGCATGTGCCTGCTCGGTCTCGGCACGTGCCAGCTCCTGGCGGCGCTCGCCCGCCTGCGCCAGCCGAGAGCGCCGATCGGCTAACTGCGTGCGCAACGCCAAACCAGCTTCTTGCGCCTGCGCCAGCCGAGCTGCCTGTCCCTGGCGCTTCTTCTCCAATTCATCCAGGTTGCGCTTAGCCGCGCCGACCCGTTCGGTGTGGGCGTCGTGGGCTGTGATCGCCGCGGCGAGGGCCGCTTCAGCGCCGGCCTGGCGTTCGGCGCCATCCTCGAGGCGCGCACGCAGATGGAGGGCTTCCTCTTCCAGCTCTTCCTGTTGTTGGCCCCAGAGTCGTACCTGCTCGGAGCGCACGGCCAACTCGCGCTGGATCGTCTCGGCTTGGCGGTGCAATAGGCTGCTGGACCGATGCCAGTCGCTCAGTTGGTCGCGCAACCGGCCGCGTTCTGCCTGACGGCCAGCGGTCGCCTGTGTGAGGGCATTCAGCGCCTCAGCCTGCTCGTCGGTGATGCGGGTGAAGTCGGCCAGCCGGTCTTGCGCCGCAGCCAAACCCAAAACATCCTGGCGCCACTTGTAGCCATACCATGTCCGCAGCAGCGCTTCGAGATCCGCGCGGATCTGCTGATATTCCTGGGCGCGTCGCGCTTGGCCCTTCAAATAGCGCAGCCGGGGTGTCAGCTCGCTGATGATGTCGCGAGCGCGAGTGAGATTGACGCGCGCCTCCTGGAGTCGCTGCTGGGCCTGGTCGCGCTTGCTCTGGTGGACGGTGATGCCCGCCGCTTCCTCGAACAGCTTGCGGCGCTCCTCAGGTCGCTGCGAGAGGGCTTGGTCGATCAATCCCTGGCCGATGATGCTGTAGGTGCGCTCGCTGAGGCCGGAGCTGCCGAGCAGTTCGGTGATGTCCCGCAGGCGCACCCGATTGCCGTTGAGGTAATATTCGTTTTCGCCCGAACGGTAGGCGCGCCGGGCGATCTCCACCTCAGCGAAGTCGATAGGCAGCCAGCCGGTGCTGTTGTCGAACGTCAGCGCGACATAGGCCATACCGAGGCGCGCCCGCTGTTCGCTACCTGAGAAGATCATGTCCTCGGTGCGCTTGCCGCGCAACGCGCTGAAGCTCTGCTCGCCCAATACCCAGCGCAGCCCGTCGGCGACGTTCGATTTGCCGCTGCCGTTAGGACCGACGATGGCGGTGACACCGGCATCAAACACGAAGTCGGTCTTCGAGGCGAACGTTTTATAGCCGTGTAGCTGAAGTGTTCTGAGGAAACGCATATACATTAAACCGATGCGAGCGCTGACCCAGAGTGAAGCCAGGGCCGAGCGCCCGCGTAACCGCAAATCGTCGAACAACCCAATGTGACGGCTCCGCCCAACTCACGTGAAAAGAGCATGGACGTGTCGTCACTTCCAGCCGCGTTACCCATCGTAGCCGCTGCTGCGTCGCGCTATTCGTGGCCGCCGATACGGCAATTATAGCAGGATCGTTCGTTTTGGCAAATGACGATTGCGCTAACCATGAACCGGCAGAGGGCGCAGTGGCGTGCTCAAAATATGGCGCGCGCGGCCGCTGTCAAGCGCACAGTCGCGCGGCCGGATCAGCCCGCTCTCTGCAACGATTCCAGGGATGATGCCCGGCGATGGGTCGCGGCCGTGATACGTCGCGATGCGCAGCCCCAACTCATAGCGACTGAGACGCTCCGGCCCCGCTACGTGCAGCACGCCCCGATAGTCGTGATCGATCAGCTCCACGAGTGCGGCCGCCAGGTCCTCAGTTCGCACGGGAGAGCGATATTCGTCGGTGAAGAGCGTGACTGGTCGAGCAGGGGCGAAAGGGCGCTCGCGCGCGAGCGCCCTTTCGCCCTCGCTCATGTTCTCGCATTCGCTCGTGGGCTCTCTTACCGGCTCTCCCAACGCTCGCAACACCATCGCCGTGCTCCGGTCCGGGGGATCGAAACAAGTCACCAGCGAGGTGCGGACGATGACATGGTTCGGATGCGCGGCGACGATGCCTTCGGCTGCCGCTTTGGCGGCGCCGTAGAAGGTGATAGGCGCGGGCGGGTCAGACTCGCGATAGGGCGCGTGCTCGCCATCGAACAGGACATCGGTGGACAAGTGGACGAGGCGGGCGCCGATCTGCGACGCGGCCGCCGCGACCGTGCGCGTCCCATCCACGATGGTGGCCTGCGCCTCATCCGGCGTGGCCCAGGCCGCCCCGGCGTGGACGATCGCGGCCGGGCGTAACTCGGTGATCAGCCGAGCGACGCCGGCCGCGTCACGCAGGTCAAGTGGCATCCAGACGCCACCAGGGCGTGCAAGCTGCTGCCGGTGGTAGGCTCCGACAACCGGGTAGCCGGCCCGGGCAGCCTCCTGGAAGATCGCCTGGCCGACGTAGCCGCTGGCGCCGGTGATCAGGATCGGATTTGTCATAACATGGAGGGCCCGCCTCCTAGTAGGTCGTCAAGGCTCAATTGATGGGTAGTTTAGGGCCTTGTGCCCGTTCGAACGCCCACGAGGGGCTATACTACGACGCATCAAATCATGGTTGACGGACTACTAG
>JALOOE010000254.1 GCA_025454565.1 Anaerolineae bacterium | reverse complement strand
CCAGGGGTATGAAGATAATGAGGGTCAGAAGTGAACTATTCATTAAGCGTCCCTCCGGTGGGAATCAGCGGATGCCGAACCAATGGGCGGACCGGGCGATAGCATCGCCATCGCTATTTCGGCAGCAACAAGAAAGCTGCCAGCAGCACCGAGACTGTGACCAGCATGACCAGCAGATAGTTCTGGACGCGACCGGTCTGAATGACGCGCATGGCGCCACCGACCGCCGTGGTGATCGCGCCGATGCCGTTCACGATGCCATCCACAACGCGCACGTCGAACACCTGGCCGATCTCGGAGATGCGGCGCCATAGCTTGCCCACACCATCGACGACAGGATCGATGACCCACAAGTCGTCAAATCGATAGAGCCAGTTCGACAGGCGCTGCGTGCCTTTGACGAACACTTTGGTATACAGCTCATCGAAGTAGTATTTGTTCTGCAGCACCCTGTAGATGCGCCCCAGTCGCTTCGCCAGCGGATCGACGATCTGCAACGGCGACCAGGCGGGATCGTCGGCTTTCCTGCCAATAGCTGCAATGCCCCGATAAACCAGCCAGCCCAGCAGCAAACCGCCCAAAGCAACAACGAGCGAATCCAGCAGCGGCACTGCATCGAAAGGCAACTCGGCGGCCTCGATGTCCAGTGCCTCCGCCAGCCCGCCAGACTGATGGTGGATGACCGCTGGAGAGAGCGGTCCGAGGACCGGGAAAGTCCTCGGGATGCCCAGCCAGCCGAATGCAATGGCAAAAACCGCCAGCACCATCAGCGGGATGGTCATCCAGCGGTAGATGCTGTCATGTTCGCTGGCATGTTCGGCAGCGGCGGTGCGCGGCTTGCCGAGGAAGGTCATCACGACCTGCCGGGCGGTGTAGAACGCGGTCAGCAGCGCGGCCAGCGACAGCGTGACGAAAACCAGCGTGTGGTTGTTGCCCCAGGCCTCGGCCAGGATCTCATCTTTGCTCCAGAAGCCGGCGGTGATAATTGGGAAGCCAGCCAGGGCCAGCCCGCCGATGATGAAGGTCCAGCCCGTGCGCGGCATCTTGCGAAGCAACCCGCCCATGTTGCGCATGTCTTGGGGATCGAACGATTGAACGGGTGACTCGGTGACATGGTGAGCAGGTGAAGGGTCACCGTGTCCCCCTGTCACCGTGTCCCCGTGTCCGTGTGTCGTCTCATGATGCCCGTGCTCCATCCCGTGGATCACGCTGCCGGAACCGAGGAACAGGAGCGCTTTGAAAAACGCATGGGTCAGCAGATGGAACGTCGCCGCTACATAGGCGCCGATGCCCAGCGCGGCGAACATGAAGCCAAGTTGCGAGATCGTCGAGTAGGCCAGCACCTTCTTGATGTCGTTTTGCGCCAGTGCGATGGTGGCGGCGAAGAGCGCCGTGAACGCGCCGATGAAGGCTATGAAGTGCAGGGTCGTTTCATGCGGCCCGGCAGCCATCAGCGGGAAGGTGCGGATGATCAGGTAGACGCCCGCCGACACCATGGTTGCCGCATGGATCAGCGCCGAGACGGGAGTTGGGCCTTCCATAGCATCGGGCAGCCAGACGTGCAGCGGGAACTGCGCGCTTTTGCCGATGGCGCCGCAGAAGATCAAGACGCCGATCAGCGTGGCCCACGGCACCGGGCCGATGAGCAGGATGTTCGTCGTCGTCGTGGCCAGGCGCTCCAGTGTCTCCGGCTTGAGGATCTCCGCAAAGCTCAACGAGCCGACCTGGATGAACAGCAGCAGGATGCCGGCCAACATGATCGTATCGCCGATGCGCGTCGTCAGGAAGGCCTTCAACCCGGCCTCCTTGGGCGTGATCTTCTTCGGATCATCGTACTTTCGGGCAAACCAGAAGCCGATGAGCAGGTAGGAGCAGAGACCCATGATCTCCCAAAAGATGAACAGCATGAGCAGATTATCGGAGAGGATCAGGCCGAGCATGCCGGTGGCAAAGAGCGCGATGTAGGCGAAGAAACGGCTGGCGAGCGGGTCAGCGTTGCCTGGCGCAGGCGGTTTGCCCCGTTCGTCATGGCTGCCCAACGCCTTGCCCACTCCCATGTAACCGTAAGCATAGACAAAAATCAAGAAGCAGACGAACGGCACCATGATCAGCATCAGCGCGGTCAGCGGATCGACCATGAAGCCGAAAGCCTGCCAGTTTGTGCCGATGGGCAGCCAGTTGCGGAACATGCGGTACGGGTCTTCGGCGATGCCGTGGTCCTGAAATGCGGTCAACGCGATCGCCCATCCCAACACCCAGGCGATACCGATGCCGCCGATCGCCAATCCTGCGCTCAGTTTTCTTGACCGATTCGCCCACAGCACAATCAGCACAAACGTCAAAAAAGGCAACAGGGGCACGAGCAAGGTCAAGTTGAAAATCGCCGGCGTCGCGGCTGCGCTAGTATCGAGCATATGTGCCCTCACAATGAGCGAATCAGCGAATCAGCGAATCAACGAATCAGCGAATAGCGAATCAGCGATTTCGCGACCAGGATTCACCCATTCGTTGATTCTAACCCTTCAAGTCATCCAACGCTTCGACATCCACCGTGTTACGCTGTCGGTAAATCGAAATGAACAGCGCCACGCCGACGGCCGCTTCAGCCGCGGCGACAGTAATGACGAAGACGGCAAATGCCTGGCCCACGAGTTGATTCAGCCCGGTGTAACGCCAGAAAGCGATCAGGTTGATGTTGACCGCGTTCAGCATCAGCTCGACGCCCATGAGCACGGCCACGGCGTTCTTGCGCGCCAACACACCGAACAGGCCGATGCAGAAGAGCGCAGCGGCTAACAGCAGATACCAGGTAAGTGGAACCATCCCAAATACTCCCGGAAACGCTCGTTGCGGGTTTCAGGTGCAAAGTTCAAGGGAGCTGAACCTTCAACCTTTTTCCTTCTACCGATCACTCCCGCTCACGCGCGATAATAATCGCCCCGATCATGGCGACGACCAGTAGCACCGACGCGATCTCGAACGGCACCGCGTAGACGCCCACGAAGTCGGCGCCGAGTTGTGCGATTGCGTCCGCAGGGATCTCACCCGCTGCCACGGGCCAGGCCACGCGCGTCACTACGGCCGCCAGCCCAACAAATAGCAGCGCCGTAAACCCGCCGACGAGGCCCCACTGGCTGTTGAAGCGCGGCTGCTGGGGATCCATGATCCGGCGGGTCAGCATGATGGCAAAAATGATCAGCATCGCTATGGCGCCGATGTAGACGAGCACCTGCACGACCGCCAGGAACTCGGCTTGCAGCAAGATGAAGATGCCCGCGATGCCGAAGAAAGCGGCGATCAGCCAGAGCGTGCTGTGCAGCAGATTCCGGCTGGTCACCACCATCAGCGCCGACCCCAGGGTGATGCCAGCAAGGATAGCAAAGATGACTGATTGCATGAGAAAACCTCAAGTCATCCGGGGCAACGAGTGACGAGTGAAACGTGATACGTGAGCCCCCGCCCACGTCTATCTGACGGGTGATGTATCACTCGTTAGCCATTCCGTTACGCGCCGGCCAGCGCGTGCTTCTGGGCATATCGTTTCGCCGACCGGCCCATGATCGTCAACGTGATGAAGATCGCTACAAGGTTGCCGCCCAAGCTCAACGCCCATTGCACAAAGGTGGGCACCGGCAGCTTGATGACCACCGCGACCCACAGCAGCGTAAACAGGCCCAGCGGCACCAGCACCTTCCAGGCCAGCGCCAGCATCTGGTCGATGCGAAAGCGGGGCCACGTGCCGCGAATCCACATGAGCAGAAAGACGATCAGCACCGTTTTGGTGATGAAGTAAAGCGGACCGAGCGCCGGAATCTGTCCTGCGAACGGCCCGCGCCAGCCGCCGAGGAACAGCGTCGTGGCGATGGCCGAAACCGCCAGCAGGTTGCCGTATTCGGCGATGTAGAACCAGCCGAACTTTAACCCGCTGTATTCGATCATGTACCCTGCCACGATTTCCGAGTCGGCTTCCACCAAATCGAACGGCGCGCGGCCGGTCTCAGCCGCGGCTGCCAGGATGTAGGCGATAAAGGCCGCGGGCAGTACCAGGATGAAGGGCGCGGTTTGCAGTTCGACGATCTGGCCCATTTTCATGGTGCCCACCAGCAAGACCACGGCAGCGATGGCGAGCACCATGGGGATCTCATAGCTGAGCAGTTGCGCCACGACTCGGAATGCGCCGACCAACGCGAACTTGTTGTTGGATGACCAGCCCGCCATGACGATGGCGATGGTGGAGATCGAGCCGACAGCCACCAGGTAGAGCACACCGACGTTCAGGTCCTGGCCGATCATGCCGCGGCCGAATGGGATGACCGCCCAGAGCAGCGCCGCACCGGCAAAGATGAGCAGCGGCGCAATGTTGAATACCGGCTTATCGGCGTTTGCCGGGACGATATCCTCTTTGGTCAGCATCTTGATGGCGTCGGGGATCGCCTGGAAGATACCCCACGGGCCAACCCGGTTCGGCCCGATGCGGTTCTGGATGCGCGCGATCACCTTGCGCTCCATCACCGTCAGCGTCAGCGTGGCGACGACAGGCATCATCACAAGGATGACGGCCACAACCAGAAAATTGACGAGAGTCACTGCCCAGGGCGGCAGGAATGAGCTGAGTAGTGTGGTCCAGGAGTTGCCCAGGTTCACAAAGAGGTTACTGATATAGTCCATTCACGCCTCTCAAAACCAAACGTGAAGTGTGACAAGTGATGCGTGAAACGGTTACATATCACGGTATCACTCGTCACACTTCACGCTCACCGCCACTCCAGGGCGCCTTTCCGCCAGGCATAGAGCAGCCCGCCCAACAGGATGGCGATGAAGATAACCATTTCCAGCA
>JALOOE010000253.1 GCA_025454565.1 Anaerolineae bacterium | reverse complement strand
CGGGCGATGGCGAACGCGTTCGAGCGACCCGGCAGCCCGATGCTCAACCGGTAAGTCGGGCTGAGCGTCTCGATGTCGAACTCGACGCTGGCGTTCGTCACGAAAGGCGTGTTGTGCGCAAAGACCTTGAGCTCGGAGTAGTGCGTCGTCGCCAGCGCGGTGATGCGCCGGTCGAGCAGCGTGCCGAGCAGCGCCTGCGCCAGCGCCGCGCCCTCTTCCGGGTCGGTGCCGGCGCCCAATTCATCGAGCAGCACTAACGAGCGGTCGTCCGCCTCACCCAGGATCTCCACGATGTGCGTCATGTGCGAGGAGAAGGTGGAGAGGCTCTGTTCGATGCTCTGCTCGTCACCGATGTCCGCATGCACGTGCTCGAACACCGAGAGCTTCGATCCCTCGGCCGCGGGAATCGCCAGGCCGGCCTGCGCCATCAGCGTCAGCAGCCCGGTCGTCTTCAATGTGACGGTCTTACCGCCGGTGTTTGGCCCGGTGACGACAAGGATGAAGAACTCCTCATCCAGGTAAATGTCCACCGGCACGACCGTCAGCGGATCGAGCAGCGGGTGACGGGCCTGTAGGAGGCGGATGGTGCTGCCGGGATGCTGAGCGGTGGCAGGTTCAAGGTTCGAGGTTGAAGGTTGCGCGCGAGCAGAACGGCCCTTCACCCTTGAACTTTCAACTTGAAACGGCACGAGCTCCGGTTCGCTAGCGCGTAACAAGTTGGCGTAGCGAGCCTTAGCAAAAACCAGATCCAGGTCGCCCAGCGCCTCGACCGTGCGGCTGATCGGTCCCGCAGACGCGGCGACCATGTCGGTCAGTTGGAGCAGGATGCGGCGGATCTCATCTTCTTCGGCGAGTTGCGCCTCGCGCAAGCGGTTGTTGAGCTCGACGACCGCGATCGGCTCGATGAAAAGGGTCGCACCGCTGCCCGACTGGTCGTGCACCAAACCGGGGATGCGGCCCTTGAACTCAGCGCGCAGCGGGATCACATAGCGGCCCTGGCGTTGTGTCACGATAGCTTCTTGCAGATAGGGCTGGTTGCCGGGGGAGGCGACGATCCGCTGCAGTCGTTCCATCAGCCGCGCGTGAGCTTCGCGCAACTCGCGACGGATGCGCCCCAACGCGTCGCTGGCGCTATCGAGCACCTCGCCGCGCTCATCGATGCAGCGACCGATCTCATCGATGAGCGATTGGGGCGCATCCATGCGCATGGCGACGTCTGCCACGTGCGGGAAGCGATCAGCGATCCGGCCGAGGGCGCGGTTCAGGGCTTTCGCGCGCTGCAGAGTGTAGCGGATGCTGATGAAATCCGCCGGCAGAATGGGGCTGCCGCGCAGCGCCTGCTCCACCAACGGCCGCAAATCATGCACCGCGCCCAGATAGATATCGCTCTTCTCGTCGAGCAGGCGGCGCGCCTCGCTGGTCTCCGCCTGCCAGTCACGCGCCAAGCGGATATCGTCGGTGGGCTGCAACGCGTGCACGCGCTCCTGGCCGACCGAGAAAGACGTGAAGCGAGCGACTTGCTCGAGGATCTTGTCGAATTCGAGCAACCGCAGAGTTCTCCCATGCATGGAGCAAGTATAGCATAGGGCAAGATGCGCATGAAATCGCGGCAGACGCAGGTTGCACCATACACGCTCCGTATGGTATCATCGCAACGGATTTTGTTAGCCGTGCAGGCAATACAACCAGGAATCAACTTTGGGAGCGGCCATGAGAGCGGTTGTCATGGCGGGCGGCGAGGGTTCCCGTCTGCGTCCTCTGACGCTGGAACGACCGAAACCGATGTTGCCGGTCGTCAACCGTCCGGTGTTAGGGCACATCCTCTATCTCCTCAAACAGCACGGCATCATCGACGTGGTGATCACCTTGCAGTACCTGGCTGCCCAGATTCAGGACTACTTCGGTGACGGCAAAGCGCTCGGCATGAACATCGACTACGTCATCGAAGAATCGCCGCTGGGGACCGCCGGAAGCGTGAAGAACGCGCAACCGTATCTTGCCGATGGCGAGCCATTTCTGGTCATCAGCGGGGATGCGTTGACTGATTTCGATCTGACCGCGCTGGTCGCATACCATCAGGAACGCCGGGCGCTCCTGACACTGGCGCTTTATCACGTTCCCGATCCGCTGGAATACGGCGTTATCAACGTACACGAAGACGGCCGCGTTGCCCAATTCCTGGAGAAGCCGCGCTGGGGCGCGGTCACGTCTGATACGGTCAATACAGGTATCTATGTGGTGCAGCCTGAGGTGTTGCGACGCATCGCGACCGATCGCGAGGTCGATTGGAGCCAGCACATCTTCCCGGAGATGCTGGCGGGTGATGAGCCGCTCTATGGCTTCATCGCGAATGGTTATTGGTGCGATATCGGGACGCTCAACGAGTATCGCCGCGCCAACGCCGACCTCCTCAACGGCGTTCTGAATCTGGGCGAGCTGGGCCAGAAAGTTGGTAGCGGCATCTGGACCGGCGGCGCGGTGCAGATCGCGCCTGACGCACAGATCTTCGGCCCCGTCTACCTGGGTGAAGAAGTGCAGGTGAAGAGCGGCGTCGAGATTCACGGGCCGGCTGTGATCCGCGATTTCGCGGTCCTGGACAACCGCTCGCACATTCATCGCAGTATCATCTGGCGCAACTGCTACATCGGCGAGGGGGTCCAATTGCGCGGCGCCATCATCGGACGCCAATGCAGCATCAAGGCGCGCGCAAACGTCTTCGAGGGCGCGGTCCTGGCCAATGGATCGGTGATCGGCGAGGACGCCGTGATCCAGTCGGGGGTCAAGCTCTGGCCAAATAAAGAGGTGGAAGCCGGCGCAACGGTTGCGCACAGCATCATCTGGGGATCGCAAGGCCGGCGCGTGCTTTTTGGCCGCTATGGCGTGACCGGTTTTGTGAATGTGGATTTTACGCCCGACTTTGTCGCTCGGTTGGGTGCGGCTTTCGGCACGACCCTACCCAAGGGCAGCATCGTGACTATCAACCGCGATCCGAACCGCAGCTCGCGTATGATCAAGCGCGCGGTGGTGTCGGGCTTGCCGTCTGCCGGCAATCACGTGCTCGACCTGCGCGAGGCCCCAATCCCGGTAGCGCGCCACTACACTCGCATGAGCGGCGCCGTCGGTGGCGTCCACGTGCGCCTATCCCCCTATGATCCGCGTGTGGTCGATCTACGTTTCTTCGACAGCCAGGGGCTCAATCTCCGCCGCGAGCAGGAACGCGCAATCGAACGCGTTTTCTTCCGTGAAGACTACCGTCGGGTCTACATGGAGGACATCGGCAACATCGATTACGCCACAGATGTGATCGAGGTGTATTCCGAGGGGTATCTTGCCGCACTTGACGTGGCGGCGATCCGCAGCGCGAAGCGCAAGATCGTGGTCGATTATGCCCACGCGCCGGCCGCAGATGTGCTGCCACAATTGCTGGATGCGCTGAACATCGAGGTCGTGCCGCTCAATGCGCGCATCGACGCTAACAAGGCCGCAATCTCGCAAGCGGAGTTCCGCGCCGAGCGCACCCAACTGGCGGTCATCACCGGCGTACTGCAGGATGTCTGCCTGGGCGTCCGTCTCGACGCAGGCGGCGAAAAGATGTTCCTGGTTGACGAAACCGGCGTCAGTCTGTCGGATGCGACGACGTGCGCCGCGATGGCTGCGTTGGTCTTCCAATGCCATCCCGGCGGCACGATCGTCATCACCGTCGATCAGTCTTGCGTTTTTGAGCGCCTGGCCGAACGCTATGGCGGTCACGTCCGTCGCTGCCCGATCGATCCACAAGCCCTGATGGAGACTGCGAGCGATGGCGCGGTCATCATGGCCGGCGACGGCACGGGTAATTTCGTCTTTCCAACGCTCCACTCGGCTATCGACGGGCTGATCGCGATTGGCAAGCTGGTGGAGTTTCTGGCCAAACAGAACCTCTGTTTATCGGAAGTCGTGGCCGATCTGCCACCATTCTACATGGCCTCCGGCGTTGTGTCGGCGACGTGGGAAACCAAGGGCCGGGTGATGCGTTGCCTGATGGAGCAGTTTGCCAAGTTCCACACCGAGACGATCGACGGCCTCAAGATCCATCTATCTGACGAATCGTGGGTGTTGATCCGCCCGGACGCCGACCAGCCCATCTTCCATATCATGGCTGAAGCCAACTCCGCGGCAGCAGCACAGGAGTTGATCGCCGACTACGGCGGTTTGCTACGACGCTTGGTGCAGACGCCGTGTCCGGCGGCATTTCAATCAAGACCGGATGAGACGGTTCTGGACACCCGCATGAGCGCAATCATTCGATGAGGGGATTATGACGATCAAGTTCGGCACGGACGGCTGGCGAGCCGTAATCAGCGATGAGTTCACGTTTGCCAACGTGCGCCAGGTGGCGCAGGCCATCAGCGAGGTCTTCCTCGAAGATGTCGAAGCGAATTGTGCGCCGACTCCGGCGCGCAATGGGCACTACGGCCACCCGCTGGTCGTGGTCGGCTTCGACACGCGTTTCCTCTCCGACCGTTATGCCATTGCTGTGAGCGAGGTGCTGGCGGCGAATGGCCTGTACGTTGCCCTCGCCAAAGCCGACGCCCCGACGCCGGTGGTCTCGTATGCCATCCCGAATCTGGGCGCCGTTGGCGGTGTGATGATTACGGCCAGCCACAATCCGCCGCGCTATAACGGCATCAAGCTGAAGGCGGCCTTCGGCGGCGGTGCAAGCAACGCCGACACGCGCCGCGTCGAGCACAAGATCGCTGTCAATATGGCCGCGGGCCGTGAGCCGCTGCGCCTGGAGCTTACCGACGCGATCACGCAGGGGCTGGCCGAGCGGTTCGATCCGTTCCCGGCCTATCGCGAGCAC
>JALOOE010000252.1 GCA_025454565.1 Anaerolineae bacterium | reverse complement strand
GCAAACCTCCAGAAGCTCTTTGCGCCGGGCTCGCGCGTGCTCAAGCCGGAGGTCGTCGAGAAGTATCGGACGAAGGCCGATCCATTCCGCTCGTACCAGTCCGATACGGGCACCGGGCAGCTCGACTTCGGGTTCCTGTGGGATGACCAGGTGATTTACACCTGGGATGCGCCCGGCGAGGCGGACGCCTGGTATGCGATGTCTTCCAGCGACAAGGGCCTGCATCCCGAGGTGATGGTCCCCTCCTTCACCAAGGAGGAGAGCGAGAACTTGAAGAAGATCCAGACAGCCGTCAACGCGATCATGGATCCGGCGATCGACAAAGTCGTGATCGGTCAGGCGACCATGGCCGATTGGGACAAGGCCGTCCAGGACGCGATCAAGGCTGGCGCGCCGGATCTGGAGAAGATCTACAACGAGGCGGAAGCGCGGGGGTAGGCGAGGGTAGGATGCCGGGCATCGGTTGTGGCCAGGCGCCGGATGCATTCGGCGTATATGCTGAAAGGCGCCAGCCCCTATTTCGATAACATCGAGCTTTGTCTGCCGGGCTTTCACTGAGTTCGTACTCGACCTACCGTGGTAAAGGAAGCAGCATGCCGAATCCAATCACCAACCGCTATGACTCGCACGCCCTGCGCGCCAGACTGCCCGTGGAGCGCGTCGATCTCTACCGGCCGGAACATGCGTGGACTTATTCCCATCATGCATCCATCACGTTCTACAAAGGTCGGTTCTACGCCATTTGGTCGAATGGGTACGAGCACGAGGATTATCCCGGTCAGCGCGTGTTGATCGCCTCGGCCGCGGATTTCAACCGTTGGACGGCCCCGGAGCCGCTGGTCGGGCCGCTGCCAGGCCACCATTCCGAGTTGGTGCTGACCGCGGCCGGTTTCCACCAATACGAGGGCACGCTGATCGCGTACTTCGGCCAATATGAGTACAACGCCGAAGCGACTCGCGACGGCATCAAGGGCGGCCGCGATCACCAGGACACGCGTCTGTGGGCGCTGACGACCGCCGACGGCCAGGTCTGGAATGCGCCGCTGGACATGCATGCGCCCATCGTACCCAACCACGGCCCACAACCGACGAAATCAGGCCGGCTCATCATCAGCGGCAACATCGCCTTCCCCTACACGGATGATCCAAGCGGGCTGGCCGGTTGGCGGATGACCGGCATCTATCCCGATGACATGGCTGCGGCTATCTTCGACGATTCGGAGGCATTCTGGCACGTGCAAGCGCGCATGGGTTGGCCGGCCGGGCTATGTGAGGGCTCGTTCTACCAAACAGACGATGCGGTGCTGCATATGCTGTTGCGCACCACCGGTCCCGGCTATGCCGGCAAGTTATGGGTCACCGAGAGTCGCGACGCTGGCACGACCTGGTCGTCGCCGGTGGAGACGGGTTTCACCGACAACAACACCAAATTCCATTTCGGTCGGTTGCCAGATGGACGCTTTTATTACGTGGGTTGCCCCGACCCGGAGCCGCGCGGGGCGCGCAACCCGCTTATCCTGTCGCTGTCTGAAGACGGCGCGTGCTTCGATCGCCACTTCATCCTGGCTGATGAAGAATATGTACAGACGCGCGCCGGGCTACACAAGGGCGGGCTGTATGGCTATCCGCACACGATGCTGCACGACGGCTATTTGTACACGATCATCTCGCTGCGCAAAGAGGCAGTGGCGGTCTTGCGGGTGGCGTTGTCGGGTCTATGAGTGAAACTCTGTAGCCTGTTTGTGAACATCAGGAAATCGATCCGGTAGTCATGACGCATTCGCCGCGGCGCGAGATCGCCCGGAAATGAAGTTTCCGGGCTAAGAAGCAGCGCCCGATCAATCGGGCTGGATCGGTCAACGCACGATGTGGCCCCATTGATGGGGCGTCGCGCTGATAGCCCGGTCGATTTGTCGCCGGGCGACCTGACTTGACTCTTGAGACCTACCCATGCACAACCTCACCCAACGCGAACGCTTTCTGCGCCTCATGCGCCACCAACCTGTGGATCGCATCCCCCTCATGGAAATGGGCTTGTGGGATGAGACCCTCGACCGCTGGCATCACGAAGGGCTGCCCAAGTGGGTGACGCACTTGCGCCACCTGGAAGACTACTTGGGGCTGGATCGCAGCTTCAACGTCAATTGGCTGGAGATCAACGACCGGGTCTATCCCTACTTCGAGCGCGTCGTGGTCGAGGAAGATGAGACGAACCAGGTGATCCGCGACGAGCTCGGGGTGCTGCTCCGCCAGCAGAAGCACTTCAAGAGCATCCCCGACTACATCCGCTTCCCCGTGCAGACCGAGGCCGACTACGACGCGCTGCGGCCGCGGCTGGATGGCAAAGATCCCGGTCGCTACGCGGAGGACTTCGATGAGGATTTGCATTGGCGGCGCGAGCGCGGCGAAATCGTCGGCCTGAACTTCCGTGCGTTCTTCGGCTTTCCCCGCGCGCTGAGGGGGCTGGAGAACTGGTGCATGGCGTTCTACGATCAGCCGCATCTGGTGAGGCGCATGATCGCCGACCGGGTGCAGTTCGCCAAGGATCTGCTGCCGCGACTCCTGGCCACCGGCGCGCTCGACTTCGTGCAGGTGTGGGAGGATATGGCCTATAAGACCGCCTCGCTGATCTCGCCCCGCTTCGTGCGCCAGATCATGCAGCCGGCCTACGAGGAACTTGTCGCGCTGCTGCGTGCGGGCGGTGTGCAGATCATCATGGTAGACTGCGACGGCCATGTCAACGACCTGCTGCCGATCTACATGGCGGCGGGGATCGACGGCACGCACCCATGCGAGATCGCGGCCGGGGCCGATCCCATCGAGCTACGCCGGCGCTGCCCCGGCTGCACACTGATCGGCGGCATGGACAAGCGCGCCATCGCCAGCGGCCGCGACGGCGTGGACGCCGAGCTGCGCCGCATCCAGCCGCTGCTGCAAGAGGGCGCGTATATTCCACTGCTCGACCATTTCGTGCCGCCGGATGTGTCCTACGCCACCTACGTCTACTACGTCGAGCGCCGGCGGGAGCTGTTGAGCAACCCGAGCATGAGGCTGTGACAATCCTGCCCTGGCGGGTCCCCGACTTGCCCTGGCCGGTCTCCGACCGAGCCAGCATGAGGCTTCGAAAGAGATGAGCCAATCCATCACCCCTCGCGAGCGCGTCTACCGTTCCATCCGGCGCCAGCCACTGGACATTGTGCCCTGGCAGCTTGACCTGACGCGCGGTGTCGAGAAGGGGCTGAGGCAGCACTACGGCGCCGATGACCTGATCACTGCCACCGGCGATCACATCGTCTGGGTCAAGCCATTGTTGCCGCCGGCCCTGGTGGACCCCACCCTGGAACCGGGCATGGTCAAAGGGGAGTTCGGCGACATCTGGCGCATGCGCGACGACGCGGGCAACTGGGGCGAGCTGGTGAATACGCCCATCCCGGAGCCTACGCTGGCACACTACCGCATCCCGGACCCGGCTCTACCGGGCCGGTTCGATCATGTGCGGGGCAAGCGCGCCCAATACCCCGACCGCTTCCTGTTGGTCAGCCTGGGCGGGCTGTTCGAGCGCGCCTGGAGCCTGTGCGGCGGGTTCGAGCGGTATCTCTACTATCTGGCAGCCGAAACTCAGTTCGTCGAAGGGTTGACGGAAAAGCTGGCGGACTATGTGTGCGCCCTGATCCCGCAACTGACCGGCATGGGCGTGGACGGTGTGCGGATCGGCGATGACTGGGGCTTCCAGAGCAACCTGATGGTGAGGCCGGAGGTGTGGCGCAGGCTCTATAAGCGGCACTACCGGCGCATCTTCGAGGCGATCCGGGCGCACAACTTCGTCTCGGCCATGCACTCGTGCGGACGGCTGACCGCCATCCTGCCCGATCTGATCGAGATCGGCCTGCAGGTGTACCATCCGCTCCAGCCGGAAGCGATGGACGTGGTGGCCACCAAGCGCGCTTTTGGCCGAGACATCACCTTCTGGGGTGGGTTGGGCACGCAGAGTACCCTGCCGCTCGGCGCCCCCGAAGATGTGCGCCGCGAAGTGCGCGAGCGCATCGAGCTTTTCGCCGATGGCGGCTACATCCTGGCGCCGGCCGGGGCCATCTCGCCCGAGACGCCGGCGGAGAATGTGGTCGCATTCATTGAGACAGCAAGGGAGCAGGTACGCAACTATGCAGAAGCCGTTTGAAGCGCGCGGCGTGATCGTGCCGCTGCTGACACCGCTGAGCGGGGACGGCGAGCAGGTTGACGAGCGAGCGTTACAGGCGCACGTCGAATGGCTCGTCGAGAAGGGTGTGCACGGGCTGATGCCGTGCGGCACGACCGGCGAGGGGCCGCTGTTGGCCCAGGCCGAGCGCGAGATCATCATTGAGATCGTGGTGGATGCCGCGGCCGGCCGCGTGCCGGTGATCGCCCATGTGGGCGCGATCACCACGCGCGAGACGGTCGAGCTGGCCGAGCACGCGGCCGCGGTTGGTGTGGCGGCGATCTCCGCGATCACGCCGTACTATTTTGCCATGCCGGAGCAGGCGCTCGTCGAGCACTTCTGCCGGGTCGCTGAAGTGGCGGCCGACACGCCCATGTTCCTCTACAACCTGCCGGCGCGCGCCGGCAATCATGTGACACGGTCATGCGCCGAGGCGGTGATCGCCCGCTGCCCGAATGTAGTCGGCATCAAGGACAGTTCCGGCGACCTCGGTACGCTGTCGAGCTTCTTCGGCTTGAAGGGTGGGAAGTTCCAGGTGGCGTGCGGCAGCGATGCGCTGCTCCTCCGGGGCCTGCAGGCAGGCGCGAGCGCGGGCGTCTCAGGCAACGCCAATGTCTTCCCAGAGGTGCTGGTCGGCCTGGTCGAGGCGTTTTGGCGTGGCGATCTGACCGCGGCCTGCTGCCAGCAGGAGAAGCTCGATCTGATCCGCGCTACGCTCCAGGATGGCAGCCATCTCGCGTTATACAAGCACATGTTGGAGTTGCGTGGGCTGCGCTGTGGCGGCATCCGGGCGCCTTTGCCGCCGGCATCCTCCGCCGAAGTTGCAGAAGCCTCCGCCAGACTGCGCGCCGTCGGGCTGCTGTAACAGCACAATACACGGGTTGACACAGATGGACACGGATTGCTTCGATCCGTGTGAATCCGTGTTGATCTGTGTCCTAATTAAGCACGCAATGGAGACTTCATGGAACATGTGACACTTTATCGCGAGCCCGGTCGCTATGCCGGCTGGCCCGCCAACTACGGCATCTGGGCGTGGGGCGATGAGATCGTCGTCGGCTTCACCGCGGGCTATCACGATCCGGCAGGCGGCTTCCATGCGCGCGACCGCAGCCGCCCCTTTGTC
>JALOOE010000251.1 GCA_025454565.1 Anaerolineae bacterium | reverse complement strand
TTGGCGCCATCGCGCCAGGGCACAGCCGGCTGGGGGCGTTCGAAGATGCGGCGCAGCGCCGCAAGGACCGGCTCCGTCCGGGGATCAGCTTCGGTCATTGGTCCTCTCCACTTCATCAAGCAAGTACAAGAACATCTCCGCGGCATGCCAACTGTGCGGCATGCACAGCTTCGCGGCAGTGAATTCCGACGAGAGGCGGGCCATTCCGTCGTAATCTGCCTGACTCGCCTGTGCTTCCCAGGTCAGCGGGTAACTTGACCCGGCGAGCTGCCAGGGCGGAGGCTGGCCGAAAAAGTGCGCCTCGGCCCATGTCAGATAGGGATAGCGCTCGCGGTTGGCGTGATAGCCCTCCGGTTTGCCCACATAGTCGGCCCGGTCATCCCACCAGAAGAGGGTCGCGTATGAGTCTTCCACCGCGGGCACGACAAACGGGTCGGGCAGGCCGAGCGCCCGCAGGCCGAACTTCAGCCAGCGAGTCTGATAGACGGGATGTTCGCCGAAATCGGTGATGCCGCAGATATAGCCGCCGCGGTCGAACTCAGCGATAGAGTCGAGGATGACTGGCGCCAAGGGATGGGAACGATCGCTGACCAGCGAAATGAGATAAAGCACCTGCCCCAGGTTGTCCGGCTCGCGATGACCGGCATTATTGCGATCGAACGGTTCGCTCAGGCCCAGTATCCAGTCGCTAATCACGGCGAGGTTGCCCGTGCGCGCCAGGGCCATCGCTACCATCGCCGCATCGCGATACCACGGCTTGCGATAGACCAGGTAGTTCGGCAGCGGCGCGCCGGCCACGATGTTGACAAGCATCTCATGGTGCAGGACGCGCAGTCGATCGGCGTATGGGCGCCCGGTGAAGCTCGGCAGCGCCACCGGCGCTTCGGTCAGCGCCGTGCGGACGCCGCGTTCCGTCAGATAGACCCCCTGTTCGTCCTCTTCCAGCGCGATTTCGCCCCCGTCGGTCGTGGTGAGATAGACTGCGTAACCGGCGGCGTCGATCTTGTGCGCCTCAACTTGCCAGGTGTGGAGCATTGCACCGGTCAGACCGTCGAGCAACTGCCCGGCGCGATAGATCAATTTACGTCGTCCGCCTGCGCCGAACAGGAAGAAGGACATGTCAGGCAGATACATCATCGCTGTCGCCTCCTGGGCATGCGGGCCTGCTACTACGAAATAGCAGATAGTCGCTTACCACCGTATCAGGGTGTGCGGTTTCCGTTGCAGCGACTCCGGCGGCCCGCCCAGCGGATCATAGAACTCCCAGATCGTGCCCGTGCGCTCGAACTGCGCGGCAGACGCATCGAGCGCACGTTCCAGCAGGCGGCTGGCCGCATCGTGACGGCCATAGCGCAGACAACCGCGCGCCGCCCAGTAGGTCATGCTGTTCCACGCAGGCCCGCGCCACATGCGGCGCTCGAACAACGGCTCGTCCAGCGCCACCGTGCAGATGGGGTGCGGCGCGAAGAAGCGATCGGGGTTGAGCAGATGCTCGTCGATCACGCGGGCGGCCTGCTCCCGCGTCGCGGCGCCGACGACCACCGGCCACATCCCCTCGAATGCCAGCCGGCGCTTGCTCGGATCCCGCATCGCCCAGATGTCGTAAAAGAAGCCGGTTTCCGCAGCGAATAGCTCGGCCCGGATGAACTCGCGCAGATGGCTCGCTTTCACGCGCAGCTCGGCCGACGGCGCTCCGATCCGCTCGGCCCATGCCGCGGCGGTGTCGTAGAGCAGGTAGACGTGCGCGGTGGCATCGATGCACGCGAACGGTCCGGGCTGCACCTCGTGGAACCGGATCCCCTCGTCGATCCCGCTCTCCCAACTGCGCGTGAGGATGTCGGTGTAGAAGAAGCCGCCATCGGATGCCTGACGGTGGGCCTCAAACCAGCCGATCTGACGCACGAGCGGCTCGAAACAGCGCGCAATCAGATCGTCGGAGCCGGTCTGGTCGGCGTAGTCTTGCACGGCGACGGGCCACAGCGGCGGATGCCCGACCTCCTTGCTCCACCGCGGCGTCGCCTCGCGCATCCAGATCACCCCAGGGACCAGGCCGTCATCCTCTTGAGCCGCCAGATTGTTGAGGATCTGGTCGGCGGCGTGCGGTGGCTCGGACGCCAGCACATCGAGGAGCGCGTGGACAATGTCCCAATGGCCGAACGCCGGCCCGTAACAGTAGCCCGGCCCGATCTCCTCCCAGGGACGGGGGAACGGCGCACGCGGCGGATGCGTGCTGCGTTCATGCAACTCAGCGACGTAGCGCAGCATTGGTCGCCACGCGGGTTTGCCGATTGACCGGGCATCGGTCTCCAGGTTCTCCATGTTCCGCTCCTGATCCACCTGTGATTGCTCGTCTTGCCGGATGAGGCCGTTGGGCGTCAGGTGGCAGCTTTGTCTTCCTGAAGCAAAGCCGCCAGAACCTCATGCAGCGCTGGCATGGCAACCGCGTCCTTGAATCCCGCCAGGCGACGATAGAGCGTGGCGGCCGCCGCGTGAAACTCGCCGGGCAGTCCGGCTGCGCTGAAGGTGGCCGCGATCTCGTCCATCTCGCCGGCGAAGCGCCACGCCTTGGCCGTAACCCGGCGCACACGGTTGGCGTTCTGATCGGGAGACCGCGGATCGTCGTGCGCCCACTGGCGGTCCAGTTCTTCGCGCACGCCCAGTTGCTCGGCGGCGGCAACCACGGCGCACAGCAACGCGGTGCTGCCCTTGGAGTACGCCGCGTAGCACATCTTCAGCGCCGACGCCTTGCCGATCTCGTCGCCGATCACGACCGTTTCGAGCGGGCCGGCTGCGAAGAGCGCCGCGGCCTCGGCCGCGGCCGGCCCGGATAGATAGAGCCGGGTGCTGCCGGGCTGCCAGGCGGGCCCGCCGATGATGCCACCGTCCACGAAGCTTGCGCCCGCCGCGGCCATCCGCTCGCCGATCCGCGCCGCGCGCTGGGGCGAGATCGCATTGGCGTCCAGGTAGAGGCCGGCGAAGCCCTGCGCCAGCACCTGCTCGGCCACCTCCTCGGCTGCGTGGGGCGGGCACACGCTGACGATGGCCTGGCACATGCAACACAGGGCGGCCAACGTGCCCGCGTCCTGCAGGCCGACCTGCTCGGCGCGCTCACGGGTTTTGGGGCCACGCCCCGCGGACGCCCAGTAGAGGCTGTGGCCGCCGTTCCTGGCGGACGCGGCGATGGAGACGCCCATCTCACCAGGGTGCAAGATGCCGATCGGAGTGGTCATGTCTCTCCTTTCAACCTTCAACCTTCTGCCTTCAGCCCTGGCCGCGCTGCACCAGCGCCTCCGGCAAGCCCGGCACATTGTCCGCGCCCGCGGGCACCGTCAGGCTCGACCGCTGGAAGTCGTCGCCGATCGGCTGGTAGCGGCCGCTCAGACAGCGCGCCAGGAATGCCTCGGCGATGGCGGTGAAGGACAGATTGTTCTCGGGGCGGGCGAAGCCGTGCCCCTCGTCGGGGTAGAGCACGTAGGTGACGGGGATGCCCTTGGCTTGCATCGCCTGCACGATCTGGTCCGATTCGGCCTGCTTCACCCGCGGATCGTTGGCGCCCTGGCCGATCAGCAGCGGCCGGCAGATGCGCGCCACGTGGGTCAGCGGCGAGTGCTTCTTGAGCAGCGCGCGGCCTGCTTCGGTGCGCGGATCGCCGACGCGCGTGGCGAACATCTCGAACATCGGCCGCCAGTAGGGCGGCACCGATTCCAGCAGCGTGACGAGATTCGACGGGCCGACCAGGTCGACGCCGCACGCAAAGACCTCCGGGTTGAAGGTCAGGCCGCCCAACGTCGAGTAGCCGCCGAAGCTACCGCCCATCACGCCCACGCGGCCCGGATCGGCGATCTGCTGCGCCACGGCCCAGCGCACCGCGTCGATCTGGTCGTCCATAATCTTGCCGCCCCACTCGAAGTTACCGGCGTTGATGAATCCCTTGCCGAAACCGGTGGACGAGCGGAAGTTGACGCACAGCGCGGCATAGCCCCGATTGGCGAGCCACTGGTGCCACGGATTGTAACCCCAGGTATCGCGGCCCCACGGGCCGCCGTGCGGGAACAACACCAGCGGCACGGGGCGGTCGGGGAAGCCGTCGCCGTCGCTGTCGGCGCCGAGCGGCAGAGTATAGTAGGCTATCAGCGTCAGGCCGTCGCGCGCCGGCAGGGTGACGGCGTGCATCTTGGCGAGCGGCTGGCCTTCGAGATCCTGGCGGTTGGTGAAGAGAAAACGGGCGGCGTGCGCCGTTCGATCGTAGAGATAGAAGCGCGCCGGGCCGTCGTCCACCAGGTAGAGCACGATCCAGAAGCGATCGTCGAGCGTGCGGCTGACGATCTCTGCTTCGCCGTCAGCCACCGTGCGCAGATAGGCCAGGTCGGGCGCAATGGCCGGGTCGAGGATCTGCCAACGTTTGCGGGTGTAGACGAACGAAACCGCCTGCACGTGTCTTTCGGTCGGGTGACGCACGATGTCGCCGACATCGACCTGTGGGTCTTCGGCCACCAGGGTGGTTGCGCCGGTCGCCAGATTGCGAGCCAGCAGCGCGGCCGTATCGCGGTCGCGGCTGTCGCGCATGAAGAGCACCTCTCCCGACTTGTCGAAACCGGCCGCGCCGGTCGTCAGGCTGTCCTCGGCGGGGATCGTTTCCCACAACGACCAATCGTCGCCGGCCGGTTGGTACATCTCCAGCCCGCCGTCGGGAGTCATCCGCAGCGCGCCGCGCAGACG
Organism: Anaerolineae bacterium; assembly: GCA_025454565.1. Lineage (GTDB taxonomy): Bacteria > Chloroflexota > Anaerolineae > CG2-30-64-16 > CG2-30-64-16 > JALOOE01. The sequence goes on along the minus strand of JALOOE010000251.1, from coordinate 1,357 downwards.
AAACGCATCATCGGTCAGGAAGCCCATGAAGCCGTCGTTCTGGCGGACGAGGGTCAGCGCGCCGCTGCGGATGTCCAGCCGGTAGAGGTCATGAAGCTGCACGTTGCGGTTGTTGATCGTCACCAGGACTTCGTGCGGGAAATGGGGGCTGAGCTCTTGCAGGCGCGCCTGCACCCCCTCGAACGGCGTCAGGTCTTTGACGCCGCCGCCCTGAAGATCCACGACGTAGAGCCGCCAGTTTTCATCGCCGTTCTTGTCCTGGATGTAGAGGATATGGGTGTTGGTGTAGGCCCAGCCATAGAAGCGGATGCCACGGCCGGCGTCATCCGTGACAGGCCGGGCCGCGGCAAGCGCGTCGCGCGGCGCCACCCACACGTTGAGCACCCCAGCGCGCGGGGCCAGGTAGGCGATCTGGTTGCCGTCGGGGCTGAGCTGGACCGAGGCACGATCCGGGTTGCCGAAGAGCACCGTGCGCGGAATCAACGGCGTGTCGTTGGAAGCCATGTGAAATCTCCTGCGGTTTGTGCTGTACGAATGGAAAAGCGGCAAGGCGCTGGATACGGCGCATGCCCCTCCATCGTAATGCGGCAGAGCGGCGCTGTCAAACCTGGCGGCCGGTTTGACAGCGGGAGCCTCTGCCGTTATAACCCGATGGTAGCGATGGCGTGAACCGAAGTGGAAGATCAAGAGATGGACGAAGTCGATCGATTGCCGGTGGTAGTTGTCGGCGCGGGTGCGGCGGGTCTGATGGCCGCGGTCCATGCCGCGGCCGGCCCGCGCCCCGTGCTGCTGCTGGAGGGCAGCGACCGCCCCGGCCAGAAGATCCTGATCAGCGGCGGCGGGCGCTGCAACGTGCTCCCCAGCCAGGCGTTACACACCGATTTCATCAGCGCTTGCTCGCCCAACCTCGTGCGGAAGGTGCTGGCGGCCTGGCCGCTCGGCGAGGTGCGCCGCTTCTTTGAGACTGAACTGGGCGTACCGCTCAAGCTGGAGGCCGAGACCGGTAAGCTCTTCCCCGCCAGCGACCGGGCGCGCACGGTGTTGGATGCGCTGCTGACGGCATATGTTCAGCGCGGCGGTCACTTGCGCACCACCGCGCGCGTGGTCGATCTGCGACGAGCGGACGATGGCTGGGCGGTGCAGCTTTCATCGGGCGATGTGATCCGCGCCGCGAGCGTCGTCCTGGCGACCGGCGGCCTCTCGGTGCCGTCCACCGGCAGCGACGGCATGGGGCTGCGCATCGCGCGTGAGACCGGCCATGCCATCGTCCCCACCTATCCTGCGCTCGTGCCGCTGACGGGCGGTGATCCCGCGCATCGGGCGCTGGCGGGGGTGTCGGTGCGGGCGCGGGTATGGG
>JALOOE010000250.1 GCA_025454565.1 Anaerolineae bacterium | reverse complement strand
ATCGTCGGCGTTTTGATCTGGGTCTGGATGTACAATGATCTGTTCGGCGTGATCAACTTCCTGCTGATGAAAGCTCACATCACGCAGGAGCCGTTATATTTTCTGGGATCCAAGAACCTCGCAATGCCTTCGATCATCGCCGTCAACGTCTGGCGCGGCTTCCCCTTCTTTGCCGTGAACATCTTGGCTGGTCTGCAGAGTATTCCCGACGACCTCTATGAGGCGGGCCGGGTGGATGGCGCCAACCGGTGGCAACTCTTCACCAATATCACGCTGCCCGGCCTACGCACGGTGATCCTGGTGACGACGTTGCTCTCCTTCATCTGGACGACCAACGACTTCACGAGCATTTACACGCTGACGGGAGGTGGCCCTGGCACCGCGACGATGACCTTCCCCGTGCTCACCTGGAAGACAGCGTTTGCCGGCTATGAGTTGGGCAAGGCGGCAGCAATTCCGATCCTTCTCATGCCGCTGTTCATCGTTCTCATCATCTTCTTGACCCGAACGGTGACCCGGCAGGAGGTGAATCGATGAAGCTGGGTATGCGCGCGGAGAAGCGGGTATCAAAGGTGGTCCTTTGGGTGCTCCTGGCCATCATCCTGCTGGTCGTCCTCTTCCCGATCTACTGGATGTTGTTGACCGGCATCAAGCCGAACAAAGAGCTGTACCTGCCTGAGCCGACCCTCTGGACGGCAAATCCGACCCTGGATCATATGTTCAATCTCTTCAAGATCACGCCTTATGCTGTGCAAGCTCGCAACAGCATCGTGGTGGCGAGTGTCACCACCTCGCTTGCGATATTGGTGAGCATGTTGGCGGGCTACAGCCTTTCCCGGCTCCACTACCGGGGCCGCGACGTGATGGCGTCGGCGATCTTCTTCGTCTACCTGATTCCCGGCACCTTGACCATCATCCCGCTCTACGTGTTCATGAACCAGTTGGGGCTGCTCAACAGCCTGGCCGTCCTGATCGTGGCTTCTCTAGCCTTCACGATCCCGTTCTGCACCTGGATGCTGAAGGGTTACTTCACCACCATCCCGATGGAATTGGAGGATGCTGCGCTGATCGACGGGTGCACCCGACTGCAGGCGCTTTTCCACGTGATCTTGCCGTTGGCCGCGCCGGGCATCGTAGCGTCAGGCATCTTCGCGTTCACTCTTTCCTGGAACGAGTTTCTGCTGCCGCTGCTCTTCAACAACAAGCGTGAGTTGTGGACCCTGCCGGTCGGCATTCAGACGTTGATCTACGGCGATGTCTACATGTGGGGCGAGATCATGATGGGCGCGTTCTTGATGAGTATCCCGGTGCTGCTCCTCTACACCGTGTCGCAGCGGTTTGTGGTTACAGGGTTGACGGCCGGCGCGGTGAAGGGGTAGGTGTCACTGCTTGTTTGAGACGCTGTGATGTGCTAGACTGCGCTTGTTCGACTGGAGTAGCAGATGCGCATTCGGACCGTGATTTGGTTGCCCCAGATCGAAGACAAGCTATTCAGCAAGCACCGAGTGTCAGTTGACGAAGTGGAGGAAGTGCTGTTTGACGGTCAGCCACATATCCGGTTTGTTGAGAAGGGGCATACGCAAGGTGAAAACCTGTACTCAGCTCATGGACAGACGACAGGGGGTCGTTGGCTGGTTGTGTTTTTTATCGTGAAGGGCGAAGACGAAGCACTCGTTATCAGCGCGCGGGGTATGGAGCGGAAGGAGCGACGATCGTATGCAAGATGACAAGGTTAGCAGTATTTCCAAGGCGCGTACGCTCGAAGAAATGGCTGACTTTTGGGACACACACAGCCTGGCAGATTACGACGCGCAGACCTACGAGGTTGAGATGACCTTCGATCCTGCAGCGCGGCGGACGGTAGTGAGTATCGAACCGGAGTTGATGGCAGACATCTCAAAGGTAGCACAGAAACGCAGGGTCAGCAGCCAAACGTTGATCAATGTCTGGCTACGCCAACAGGTTGATCGGGCCGCAGCAGCGGCTGATGCGCAGCCCTGAGTCGTTGCTGCTCATGGGCGGAGTCGGGGCGTTACCTCAGGGGTTTCGGATTAGTCGAGTGTCCGAAACCCCTGACCATGTTTATCCAACAGGAGAGTATTCATGAAAGTCCTCATTGGCCCGAACGTGATGGGCCTGGAGAAGGGGATCCCTGAGCTGCAAAAGGCTCACCCCACGATCGATTTCGTCCACTGCGCCGACCGAGGCGCAGTCGCTGCGGCGATCGCCGATGCCGATGTCTACATGGGGCATCTGAGCCGGGAGGTTTTCCTGGCAGCCCGGAAGCTGCAATGGGTGCAGTCGCCCAGCAGCGGCGTGAACTACTTCCTGGCGATCCCGGAGTTGAAGGATGGTCCGGTGATCCTGACCGGCGCACGCGGCACCCACGCCGCCAGTGTCGCTGAAAGCGCCATGGCGATGATCCTCGCCATCACCCGCGGCATCGTCGACAGCGTCCAGGCGCAGCCGCAGCACAAGTGGGTCGGCTCCGTGCGGCAGAAGCTGCTCGAGCTGACCGATCTCAAGCTGGGCATCATCGGGTTGGGCGCTATCGGCAAGGCGTTGGCGAAGCGGGCGTATGCTTTCGACATGCATGTGACCGCCGTGGATATGTTTCCGACCAACAAGCCGGACTATGTCCACGAGTTGTGGGGATTGGATCGACAGGACGAGTTGCTGGCCGACTCCGACATCGTCGTCGTCACGATCCCGTGGACGGCCGAGGTGCAGGGCATGATCGGCGCCGAGCAGATTGCTCTCATGAAGCCGAGCGCGATGCTGGTCGGCATCTCGCGCGGCGGTATCATCGACCAGAAGGCACTGGCCGCGGCATTGCGCGAGAAGCGCATCGCCAGTGCGGCGCTCGATGTCTTCGAGCCGGAGCCGCTGCCCGCCGATAGCGAGCTGTGGGACATCGAGAACCTACTGATCGCGCCTCACATCGCCGGCGGGACGCAATATGAGGGCAAGTATCTGCTGGAGATCTTCGGCGAGAATCTGGCGAAGTTCGTGGTCGGCGAATTCCCGCTGCGCAACCAGATCAACAAGCAGTTGGGATTCTGATTCCGATACAGTTGGCGCCGTTACCGCGACTTGTGTGGCGCTGCGCGTTGTAGTATGATGGGTCATAGGAGGATGTGTATGAAGCAGCGTGTGACCCTGACGCTCAACGAAGACGCGGTCGCCTATTTGGATCGACTGGTCGAAGAGGAAGCCACCAACCGCAGCATGATCGTAGAGCAGATCATCGTGGACTACATCCACGATCGCCGGCAGGCCGAGTTAGCACGACAGGCGGCGGCGTTTTTTGCCGCCCCTGAGCGTGCGGCTGAAGCAGCCGAACGTCAGGACTGGGAGCGCCTGAGCGCGGAGACCCTGCGGGATGAGCCGTGATTGGCCTCGTCGGGGCGAAATCTGGTTAGTGGCGGTGCCAGATGAAGCCAAGCGGCGTCCATGCCTGATCCTCTCGGCTGATTGGCTCAACCAGTATGCTCTGGATGTCATGGTGGTTCCGATCACGAGTGTGGCGCGTGGGAACTTCCCGACTCGTGTGCCCCTTCCTGCCGGCGAAGGGGGGCTGCGCGTGGAAAGCTGGGCCAAGTGCGATCAGGTGACCACCGTGAATAAGATCCGCTTGGTTGACTCGCCGTTCGGGCAGTTGTCTGCGCCGCGAATGCGCGAGATCGCAGACGCCGTCCGGATGGCGTTGGATGTTGGATAGGGGTATCCGTGATGCAATCATCTACGCGGTCGTCGGTCGAAGACCGCCTCACTCAATTGTCCACCGTCTTTCCCCATTGGGAAAAAACCAAAGACCTCATCGATAACTTGCTCGATGTCACGCTGAACTATCGCCAGAGCGGCCATCCCGGCGGCTCCCGGTCGAAAGTGCACGCGCTCGTCACCCTGCTGCTCAGCGGCGCCATGCGCTGGGACATTCGCCATCCTGAGAAGCGTTTCGGCGACCGTTTCGTCCTCGTCGCCGGTCATACCATCCCGCTGATCTACTGTACGATGGCGATCCTGGATGAGGCGTTGCGGATCAAGTTCAGTCAGACCGGTGACCGGCGCTACCACTTGCGGCAAGATCGGGCTGTCTTCTGGGAGGATCTGCTCGGCTTCCGGCGCTGGAAGGGTCTGCCAGGACACGCCGAAATGGCGGGCAAGACCCTGTTCCTGAAGGCCAATACCGGCCCTTCCGGTCACGGTAGCCCGGTGGCGGCGGGCGAGGCGTTGGCGCTCAAGCGCGCTGGCGCACCCGGCGTGCGGGTCTTCGCCATCGAGGGCGAGGGGGGACTGAGCACCGGCGTGACGCACGAGACGATGAACTCAGCGTATGGGCTGGCTCTCGACAATCTGCACTACCTGGTGGACTGGAATGACTTCGGCATTGACGCCCACTCGGTCGGCGCAGTGACCTACGGCACGCCCCAGGACTGGTTCGGCAGCCACGGCTGGCGCGTCTACGGCGCAGAGCAAGGGAGCGAGTGGGAGCCGCTGGCGCGGGCGATCCTGTCCATGACGACCGACGCCGACCCGGAAAAGCGGCCTTCGGTGACATGGTTCAAGACGCGCAAAGGGCGCGGCTACGGCAAGTACGATTTTGCTTCGCATGGCGTGCCGCACGCTCTGGACAGCGCGCTTTTCTGGCAGACTAAGGAGTCCTTCGTCGAAAAGTACGATGTCCAATTCGCCAACTACGGCGGCGCGGCTCCGACCGGTCCCGCAGCGCTGGAGGCGGAGTGGCGAGCGAACCTGGAGGTAGTCATAAGCGTGCTGCATCGCGATCAGGCGCTCGTCGACTATCTGGCCGACACGCTGGTCGCTATCGGCGATGCGGTGCCGGATGATATTCCCACGTTTCGCCTGGGGA
>JALOOE010000249.1 GCA_025454565.1 Anaerolineae bacterium | reverse complement strand
CCGCGCTGGGCTCGCTGCTCCCAGTGGTAGGCCTAATCAGCGCCGGTGGGACTCAGCCACACATCCACAAAGCTGCCGTCGCGGATCAAAAGCCGCAGCTTCAGGATTGCATCGGCTCGCCGACCGATGCGTTTCACGTCCGTGACCACATCGGCAAATTCGGCAAGCGCAATGCTCTCGACAGCGGCATACATACTAACCAGGCCCCGTCTGAGGGCGCAAGCTGTCAAGCCGTTGAATGTGCGCCGGTAGATTCTCCCACTCGATCAGGTCTTCCCAGGCCGGATGACTGAAGATGACTCCACCCTCGATTTTGTGTCTCAGTTCAACCGTTGAGGACACCCCATAGCGATCCTGAACGTCTGCGATGTCAAGCTCGGCCAGGCGCTTTTCGCGCAGTATATAGGCATCGAGGCTGTGACGCCAGAGATCCTCGGGCGATACCTGAAGCGTTTCGGCTACTTGTTCGAGCGCTATCACCATACAATCACCTGCACACATCCTTGCCGTCAGTATATTCCGCGCACCCCAGCCCTGTCAAGCGAAAATCCCACCAGAGAACCGGTTTTCACTCTCCTCAGTCGATCCACGCGCGAATTTGACCCGGCGTCACTGGTTCGGTCAGCAGGCGCGAGAACCACGCATCGCGATCGGCCAACGTTGCGAGCGGCGCTGCTGCAAACAGCGCATCCAGCAGCTCGCCGCCGTAGTGATAGGTGAAGATATAGGAGCGGTTGCGCGGCGCCTTGAGGAAGGAGAGCGTCTTGCGCGCTTCCTCGACGGTCACTAGCCGATAGCGCTGGATGTAGGCAACCACCTCGTCGTCGCGCGCGCCCCGGTCGTGAAGCAGAAACGCTGCGTTGCCGCCGATCCCCGCCAGCTTGCGCCCTACCTCGTCGATGGCGTGCTCTCGCCGGGCGTCCAGATGATCATAGCCTGCGCGCCGGAACAACTCGGCCTGCCAGGCGATGATTTCTTCCCTTTCCAGCAATACCTCAAGCGCCCGCGTGGCAATCCCTTCCGCGATCACGCATGATGGGGAATTGATCAGGGCGATGCTGTGCTCGATCCACCCGCGCTCGCGCACCAGCCGCAGCTCCTTGTTCGCGAGCTCCGTGTGGTGGCCGGGATACCCCTCGTGCGCCAGCAGCCCCGTCAGGTGCGCGATGCGTAGCGGCAAGTCGGTGTTGATGTCGATACGCGAGCGGCAGCCGCCCAGATACCAGTTGTAGCCGCTCCAGGGCTGATCCTTGACGAAGTGAACCTCGAACGCCTCGTCTTCCGGCAACGGGAAGCGGGCCTTCGTCCGCTGGCGCAGCGCTGCGGTGATCTCTCCCAGGAGCGACTTGACCTGCTCGACGGGGATCTCGAGCACCGCCCGCCGCGCGATCATGCGCTCGATCAGAGAACCACCGGGCGGCAACAGGTCGTCGAGCTCGTGATGCGCCTCGTCGAAGATCGCTTCGTCCGTCCAGGCCGGGTGGATGTCGTAGAGTCCCTCGGCTTCCTCAGTCAAACTCAGCGGCTCGCCCCGCAGCGCGCGGAGGCTGGTTTGCATGGCGCGGACCTGTGCCGCCAGGAAATCATGGCGCTGGGGATCCAGTTCGGGGTCCGCATCGAGCGCCTCCGCCAGGGCGTCCGCCTCGATCGCCAGCGCCGCCACGGGACGCGGGCCGGTAACTTCGACCTCAGCGCGCCATGCATCCGGCCCGTAATAGGCATCCACATAGCCGGGCAGATGGGCTTCCAGCGCCAGGCCGAGCTTGACATAGCGTTCGGCGATGGTTTCGAGCGTGGTTGTCACTTTGTCTCCTTCGCAAGCGGTGGTAGACTCTTGGATCAGCGAATAGGCGAATCAGCGAATAGCGAATCACGTTTGACGTTTGACGCTCTATACACGCAATACGCAACACGCACTTCAACGAGGTTCAACTTCCCATGCACTATACCTGTTTTTCATGCGGCGGGCAATATCCGCTCACGGATCGCCGTTTTCGCTGCGACTGCGGTGGGTTTTTGACCGTCGAGTCCTCGGAATTCTTCACGCCCGAAGCGCTGTCCGAGCGTGACTTCTCGATCTGGCGCTACCGGGAGGCGTTCGGACTGCCGGAGGAGGCCGAGCCGGTGTCACTGGGCGAGGGGCGCACCCCGCTCGTGCGGCGCGAGATCGCCGGGCAAGACGTGGCGTTCAAGCTCGATTACCTCCAGCCGTCCGGCTCCTTCAAGGATCGCGGCGCCAGCGTCTTGATGACCCTGGTCAAGTTCATTGGGGTCGAGCGGATCGTCGAAGATTCGTCGGGGAACGCGGGCGCGGCGATGGCGGCCTACGCGGCGGCCGCGGGCATCGGCTGCACGATCTTCTCGCCCGACTACACGCCGGACGGCAAGCTGGTGCAGATCCGGCTCTACGGCGCGCAGGTGGAGAAGGTGCCGGGGACGCGGCAGGATACCAACGACGCGGCGATTCGGGCGGCCGCGACGGCGTTCTACGCCAGCCATCTCTGGAATCCTTTCTTCGGCCAGGGGTTGGCGACCGCTGCCTACGAGATCTGGGAGCAGATGGGCGGCCGCGTGCCACCGGCGGTGCTCGTGCCCGTCGGCAGCGGCGGCTATCTGGAGGGGCTGGCGATCGGCTTCCGGGCGCTCGTGCGAGCGGGTTACGCGGCCGCGCTGCCGCGGCTGATCGGCGTGCAGGCCCACAACTGCGCGCCGCTGCACCTGGCCTGGGAGCGCGGGCTGGCCGACTACGCGGCCATCGAGCCGCAACCGACCGTCGCCGAGGGGATTGCCGTCCAGCGGCCGCCGCGCGCGGCCGCGGTTCTGGCGGCGGTTCGCGGGAGCGGCGGCCGCACGGTGGGGGTCAGCGAGGAGGAAATCCTCGACGCGACGAAGGCCCTCTTCGGCCTCGGCCTCTTCGCCGAGCCAACCTCCGCGTCCGTACTGGCCGGCTGGCGCAAGCTGCCTCCCGCCGAGCGGGACGGCGCCGTGATGATCTTGACGGGCAGCGGTCTCAAGCAGACGAAGCGGTTGGGCGAGTTGTTTGCGTGAAAAGTGAAAAGTGAAACGTGAAACGTGAAGCGTGAAGCGTGAAGCGTCATGATGACCGCGTGTCTTCGATTTCACGCATCACGTCGCCAGCGCCACAAACGGGATCAACATCTCTTCGCGCGTCAGCCCGCCGTGGTGGCCGTAGTGCTTTTGCTCGAAGCGGCCCTTCTCGTACCATGCCACCGACTCATAGCGGTGCGGCAGGATCATCAGGTTGCCGGTGCGCGTCAGGAGATCGTCGGGCGAGGCCGGCGTACCGAACAGGCCGGCCCGGATCAGCGCCGCGGTGCGCATGATCTCGGCCTTGCCGGCAAGCTCGCGCGCCAGGAGCGCGTGCACCTCATCCAGGCATTCGTCGCGCACATAGAGGAACAAATCGCGCGGCGATCCGCCGAAGCGCAGCGGCTGTCCCTGCCGGTCGGTCTTGAGGTAGCGCTCGAAGCCGGGGATGCGCCGGTTGAGGTAGATCGTCGTTGCCGGATCGGTTTCCGACACGCCGTGATCCGCGGTGAGGAGGATCAGCGTGCGCGGCCAGCGGCGGCGGCAATCGTCCAGGAAGCGCGCCATCAGCGTCAGCAGGCACTCCGCCTCCGCGGCGAGCTGGCGCGATTCCGGGCCGTAGGTGTGGCCGTGCCCGTCGATCTCTCCGAAGTACATGTAGTAGTAGTTACGCGTCTCTTCCTGCTCGAAGCGAAGCGTCAGGTTGGTCAACGCTTCCGGCCAGGTGCGGTAGGGGAGCGAGTCCGCGCCGTTGATGACCACGTTGCCGTAGGACGAGCGGGCATAGTCGCGGTGGCCGGAGACGGTCGATTTCACCCCGATCCGCGCGAGATCCTGGTAGAGACTGTGTCGCGGGAAAATCGTCTCCGGCGCGACACCCGCCCTGGTCAGCGTCTCCCGATCCGTGTCGCCGGCGTACGAGAAGAGCAGCGGCGCAATGATCGCGTCAACCTTCGGTTCGTAGTAGAACCATTCCGGGATTCCGGTGGCAGCCGCGTCCAGGCCGGTGTGACTGCTCGTCAGATGCACCACGGTGGTGGAGGGAAACATGGAGGTCAGTTGCGAGACGATCCCGCCTTCCAGCCCCTCCCTGAGGAACGGCGTATCGGCGTAGCGCTCGAAGAAACGCCAGCCGAACGCGTCGATCAGGAAGAAGACCACGCGGTCGTAGGCTCCACCTTCGGGTAAGACGTCAGCCGGCAGCGGCACACGCATCGCTACGCCGGGCGGCGCGCTGGTTGGCGCACCGAACAGTTGCCGGATGGTGTCCGAGATGCCTGAAAAACAGTAGGCGCCGTACGCGGGTCTGATCCAGCCGGGGCCGAACGTGGATGCAGATACGGCAGCCAGAGATTGCTCATTGAGCATGGTGTTCCCTCCTCAAGCCTGGCTGGCTCCGACTTCAACCTCGACAACCTCCGGCGAAACGGCGAAGGTCGGCGCGGTCAGGGCCCGGATGCTGTACACCACCAGCGAGATCGTGCCCCACGTCAGGCCGACCACGACGCCCGCATCCACGATGCCGCGCCAGGGCTGTGGCAGCAGGCGCACCAGCCCCACCAGCAGCACGATGCCGATCGTCAGGCCCCACGCGCCGATCTTGCGTCGCCGCGTGGCCTGGAAATAGCCGAAGCAGAAGAGCGGCGCTGCCGCCACACGCAGGAGCGTGGGATGATCGCGCAGATATCTGGCGCGCGCGGCTGTGCGCGGCGAGAAGCGCTTCTGAAAGCCGCGATACCCCTCCGCATATGCCGTCAGGACGACGCTGATCACGAGCGCGGCCCAGTGATACCATTCGAGATCGTATGAGAAGATTTGCGCGGCCCGGCTCGCCAGA
>JALOOE010000248.1 GCA_025454565.1 Anaerolineae bacterium | reverse complement strand
GGAAGCGATCACCATGGCCTATCACCGGGTGCATGGGGTCGATACGCGCATCATCCGCATCTTCAATACCTATGGGCCGCGCATGCGGCTCAGCGATGGGCGGGTGGTGCCCAACTTCATCGGTCAGGCGTTGCGTCGCGAGCCGCTGACGGTGTACGGCGACGGCAGCCAAACGCGCTCTTTTTGTTTCGTGTCCGACCTGGTGGACGGCATGGTGCGGCTGCTTCTATCGAGCGAGACCGCCCCCGTGAACGTCGGCAACCCGGCGGAGCTGACGATCCTGGCGTTCGCCGAGATCATCAACCGACTGACCGGCAATGAAGCGGGCATCGCATTCAAGCCGCTGCCGGTGGACGATCCGCGCGTACGCAAGCCTGACATCACGCGCGCTCGGACCATCCTGGGCTGGGAGCCGCAGGTCGCGGTGGAGGATGGGCTGAGGCAGACGATCGAGTATTTCCGAGCGAAACTGTAACTTGGCGCACTTAAGTTTTTGACGCGATTCCTTCTTGGCGCTATACTTCACAGTATCCGAGCAGATATCTCGGGCCGAGGGGGAATCCATGCGCGCAAAGCCAGCAGCACCACAGAACGACCCAACCAATACCGTCTTGTCGGCATGCACTGAGGCGAGCCGAGCTGCATTAGCCGAGAAGGGGATGATTAGACAGTTTGTATCCGAGGAGCCGTTGTTTCAAGAGGGTGAAACGGGAGGCGTGGTCCTTTTTCCTATTTCCGGCAGCTTACAACTCAGCAAGACGGCCGAACGTGGGCGACGGCAAGTGCTGTGTAATCTGACACCGGAGGGCTGCGGCGGCGTCTGTGTGTTGACGATGGCCGACAATAGCCTCGCCGACGTGATCGGGATGACGCCCGGCGAGGTGCTGGTGCTGTCACGGGCGGACTATCAGGCGCTGGCACATACCGATCCGGTGTTATGCCAATCGGGCTGGCAAGCCGCTGTTCAGTGCATGTCGCACTTCAGCAACTTGGTCGAGCACTTGTCCTTCCGCAAGGTCGGCGAACGGGTCGCACTGCTGCTGCTCGAAAGCACCGAGAAGGACGGCGATCTCGTGCGCCTCACTCAGGCGGATCTGGCGGCCGAAGTAGGCACGACTCGCGAGGTAGTGGCACGCTGCCTGGCTACTTTGCAGGCGGCCGGCGGTGTGCGCCTGGGACGGGCGCGCATCACCGTGGTGAATCGCGCCAAACTGGAGCAACAGCTCCGCTGAGCTGCGGAGGCCGAGTCGATAGCGCTTGGCCCACATGATGCGTTTTTTTCAAGAGGCGGTGCCCTGGCGGAAGCCGGTGAGCGCCGCCTTTGTGTCTGTCGTTTCTTGAAACGTGCCAGGTCGGTTATAATCCACAGCGAAGGGCCGCAACACACTGGTGGATCGCGTTTGGAGCTTGACGTAACAGATGGATCAGCAACAGATACGAAACTTCTGCATTATCGCTCATATTGACCACGGCAAATCGACGCTGGCAGATCGCATGCTGCAAGCTACCCACACCATTTCAGATCGCGAAATGATGGATCAGGTGCTGGACACCATGGATCTGGAGCGCGAGAAGGGTGTGACGATCAAAGCGTCTGCCGTGCGGATGAGCTACGTCGCGGCGGACGGGCTGGCCTACCAACTCAACTTGATCGACACACCGGGCCATGTGGACTTCGCCTACGAGGTCAGCCGTGCGCTTCAAGCCTGTGAGGGCGCGCTGTTAGTCGTGGACGCGAGTCAAGGCGTGGAAGCGCAAACCCTGGCGAACCTCTATCTGGCAATGGAGCACGATCTCGAGGTGGTGCCGGTCATCAACAAGATCGATCTGGTTTCGGCCCAACCTGATGCCGTTGCCGATGAGATCGAAGAGATCCTCGGCGTGCAGGCGGAGGATGTGCTGCGCATCTCGGCGAAAGAGGGCACAAATGTACCCTCGGTGCTGGAGCAGGTGGTCAAGCAGATGCCGCCCCCACGCGGTCAGCGCCATCAGCCATTGCGCGCGCTGATCTTCGACAGCCACTATGATCCGTATAAGGGCGTGGTCGCCTATGTGCGGGTCTTTGATGGCAGCATGGAGACGGGACAGGCGCTCCGCTTGATGGTGACCGAGCAGGTGCTGGATCCGATCGAGATTGGCGTCTTTTCGCCTGATATGCGCGCCACGGGCCGGCTTGAGGCGGGCGAAGTCGGCTATGTGGCGACCGGCTTGAAGACGGTCGTCGAGTGCCGGGTGGGTGACACGTTCACCTGGCAGGCGAATCCGGCGGATGTGCCGTTGCCGGGCTATCGCCCGATGAAGCCGATGGTGTTCGCCAGTGCTTACCCCAGCGATGCCGCCGACTATCTGGCGCTGCGCGAAGCGCTCGGTAAGCTCGAACTGAATGATGCGGCACTCACATTTCAACCCGAGACGAGCCAGGCGCTCGGCTATGGGTTCCGCTGCGGCTTCCTGGGCCTTTTCCACATGGAGATCGTCCAGGAACGATTGGAGCGCGAATACGACCTCGACCTGGTCTTCACCGCGCCCAGCGTCGAGTACGAGGTCACGCTCACCGATGGCTCGGAGATCGTGATCGATAGCCCGGTGGAGCTGCCCGACCCGACTCAGATCACGGAGATTCGAGAGCCGTGGGTGCAGATCGACGTCTTCACCCCCACGGAATTCATCGGCCAGGTGATGGATTTGGTCACACAGCGCCGCGGCGAGTTCAAGGCCCAGGAGTATCTGGATCAGCGGCGGGTGCTGTTGAGTTACCACATTCCCTTGATCGAGATCCTGACCGACTTCTACAACGAGTTGAAAGCCCGGACGCGCGGCTACGCCAGCCTCGACTACCATTTCGAGGGCTATCGACCTGCCGATATGGTGCGCATGGACGTGCTGGTGAACAAAGAACCCGTCGACGCGCTCAGCATCATCGTACATCGCGATAAGATGTACAACAAAGGGATGCGGCTCGTCAGTAAGCTCAAGGATGTCATCCCTCGCCAGCAGTTCGACGTGCCGATCCAGGCTGCCGTGGGCAACAAGGTCGTGAGTCGCGCCAATGTGAAGGCGATCCGCAAGGATGTGTTGGCGAAGTGTTATGGCGGCGACATCACCCGTAAGCGCAAGCTGCTGGAGAAGCAGAAGGCCGGCAAGAAGCGCATGAAAATGATCGGCTCGGTGGAGATCCCGCAAGAGGCGTTCATGACGATCTTGAAGCTGGATGAGGAATGAGCGAGCGGCTCTCCGTCCAAGACATCCGCCCCAAGAAGAGCCTGGGGCAGAACTTCCTCGTCGATCCCGGCCATCGCGCCCGGATCGTGGCCGCCGCCGATCTGACCGCTGATGATATGGTGCTCGAGATCGGCCCCGGGCCGGGCGTGTTGACCGAACTGATCGCACAGCAGGCAGGTTGCGTGGTCGCCGTCGAGCTCGATGACAGGCTGATCCCGATCCTGCGTGAGCGCTTCGCCGGCCAGCCACACGTGCGCATCGTCCATGCCGATATCTTGAGAGCGGATGTCGGAGCGTTGATCAGCGAATCAGCGAATCAGCGAATCAGCGAATCAGCGAATGGCGAATCAGCGAATGGCGAATCAGCGCATGGCGAATCACGCAATCCGCAATCCGCAATCCGCAATCCGTACTACAAAGTGGTCGCCAATCTCCCTTACTACATCACCTCTGCCGCCATCCGCCATCTGCTGGAAGCTGTGCCGCCGCCGGAGCTGCTGGTGCTCACCGTGCAGCGCGAAGTGGCCGAGCGTATGGTCGCAGTACCGCCGGACATGAGCCTATTAGCGCTGGGCGTGCAGTTCTACACTACGGCGCACCTCGTGGAGCACATCCCGGCCGGCGCATTCTACCCGAAGCCCAAAGTGGATTCTGCCGCGGTGCGCCTTGAGCGCCGGCCTGAGCCGGTGGTGTCGGGGGTGAGTGCCGAGGCGTTCTTCCGCGCGGCGCGTGCGGGGTTCAGCCAACCCAGGAAGCAGCTTCGCAATTCGCTGGCGGCGGGCCTGGCGGTTCCACCCGCGAAAGCCGAGGCATGGTTAGCAGGCGCCGGTATTGCACCTCAGCGCCGGGCCGAGACACTGACGCTGCAAGAGTGGGGCCGTTTGGCGGAGGTGGTGTGCGCTGGTGCGTGGGGAGTGGGAGAGCGGGAGAGTGGGTGATCTGGAGACCTATCTCCCGCCCCTTTCCCCCGCTCTCCCGTTCTCCCGCTCAATCCGTGATACGCGCCTTCATCCACTCGTTGCTGTTGTGGAAATCGGCGACGGCGTTGCCCGGATGCACCAATGCGTCGAAGAGCGGCCGGTCGGCGTCGGCCAGCTTCTTGTCCAGGACGCCCAGCGCATCCTCCAGATGAGCCATCGTGCGCGGTCCGACGATGGGCGCAGTGATCCCCGGCTGATCTTTGACCCACAGGAGTGCAAGCTGCGAACCGGTCATGCCGCGCTCCGCGGCCATCTCCCCGATCTTTGCCGCCACCTCGCGTCCACGACGGCTGACGCGCGCCTGGAACATCGCGCCGGCCCGCACAGCGCGTGAGCCCTCGGCGTATTCGGCGGCATCGACCGGATAACGGCCGGCCAGGATCCCACCGGCCAACGGCGACCACGGCAGAATCGCCAAGCCGTGCTTCAGGCACAGCGGCACAAGTTCATTCTCGATCCGGCGATCCAGCAGGTTATAGGGCGGCTGCTCGCTGATGTAGCGCGCCAGACCAAGCCGCTCGCTGGTCGCCAGCGCCTCCATCACCATCCACGCGGGATGGGTGGAGCAGCCGACGTAGCGCACCTTGCCTGCGCGCACGAGGTCGTCGCAGGCCCGCAACGTCTCGTCCTGCGGGATGGTCTGCGACGGGCGGTGCAACTGGTAGAGGTCGATGTGATCGGTCTGGAGGCGGCGCAGCGATTCTTC
>JALOOE010000247.1 GCA_025454565.1 Anaerolineae bacterium | reverse complement strand
AACAGATCGTTGAAGTCGGAGTTGACGAACATCGCCGCCCTTCACCTTACAGACATGCTCGACCAATTCCCACGCAGCCGCAAACCGCGCCTGGGGCGCTTGGTCTTGCCAGAACTTCAGGTCAAATGACCGGTCTAGTTCCTCGATTCTACCGTGTCGTTCAACGAATCCAGTTCGCATCCGGTGTTACCTGCCTCCACATCTTCAGGAATCAGAACTCACGCGACACATGCGCGGATGTATAGCCTTGACGATAGGGTGTGGATGTTTCCGCCGATGATCTTCATGTAATGTCCCCTTTGGGATGGTGGATACGGTTGAAGTGTGGATGCATCTATCAGGTCTGTGCTCAGTTCCGTGGCCGGATACCCAGCCATCTGCTTTCTCGAATGTCCAACTCCTCACGGCTGGTATGCAAAGAGTAAAACTCGCGTTGTGGATATCGTCGATGAAAATCACGATAAGCCTGGAACGCTGCGGCACCATCAGGACAACGATCTATCACAGCCAGTCTGTCCAATATCCTATGCCGATCAGTCGTCGTGTGTGCTTCCAGCGCTTCGATCACCAGCCACTGGTCGGGAAATACGTTACGAATTTCGGGCCACTGCATATTGCCCTCCGGGTTGGGCCAGTCATCTGTGCGCCACGCCAGCAGCAATCGAGGCGCCTACCGGTTCGCTCTCCAGGTAAAGTGTGTCGTAGCTCACATCCAATTCGCCGGCCCACTCCACCGATCCGGCAACCACCCTGGCCGATTGAAACACAGCGCGGTTCTGCAAGCGGGTGAAGATGCCGCGATGAAGATATGGCTTCGCGTCGAAAATCCGGCGCTCGCCGTTGTCAAACACGAGTTCCAGCCGGTAGTCGTCCAAGGGATAGACCTGTCTCACATAGGGATTCACAACAGCGCCTACTTCAACGGATCTCCCCGAACACCCCTTCGCCATTCACAGCCAATCCGTCAGCGATTTTTCGCTATGAATCTCCATCTATGCCTGTACCAAACGCGCTTCGTTGGTCCCCCGTCCGCTGTGACCGCCTGCCCCGCTACTGGTGACCGCTCAACCAGCGTGCTGCACCGGCTGTGGCTCAGGAACTAAGCCTGCCAGCAGGGTGTCGGGCGCGATATCCTGTTCATGCGGCCAGGTAACCGCACCAAATACAATGCCGACTTGCTGGAAGTATTGCACATCCCGCAATTCGCGCATCACGCCGCGATCCAGATAGGGCTTGAGATCGAAGGTGCCACAACGGCCGTTCTCCAGTTCCACATAAATGCGATAATCGGCGAGTGGGGTCACGGATTTGGCATCCCAATGCATCGAAGTCCTCACAACGGGTCGATCTTGTAGGGCTGTTCACCGCTGCGGGCCAGTTCCCAATCGGCCAGCACTATACGCACTACGTATGCCCGATCCAGGAAGCCTAATCCTATCTCGCCCCGTCGATGGATGACATCCATATCAGGCAGGCGCTACCGCCGGTTTCAAAGGCGGTTGTTGGCTGCGCCTGCGACGCGCCGGAGCCTTACGTGGTCGGGCTGGGATGCCGTACAGCATCCCGGTTGCGCTGATATCCTCGTCGATGTCCGGCCAGTGTACGCCCAACCCATTGCCGATGATCTCGAAGTTATCTCGCTGCTCCAGCGTGGCCTCCGATAGACGCCAGGACCACACCAACGGCACGCTGATAGAGCGCCCATCAGCGAGCCGGGCGGTAATCAGGTCATCAGTCACCTGTATGCCGATGATGCGGGGGGTATCACTCACCACAATGCTCATCCCAAGCCTCCAGAATCCTCTGCCGCTGCTCTACGATCAACCTGCGGATGCGATTGAGTTCGGTGGGCGAAAAGCCCTCGTTGAAACTGAGTGTCACTGGCTCCAACCAAAATTTGCAGACCATTTGCTCGCGCCGAACATGCACGTGTTTCGGCTCGTTACAGTCAAAACTGTAGAAGAAAAGCCGGTAGGGTCCGGGCACATTTCGAACTGTTGGCATGATACGCCAAAACCTCTACTGCGGCTTGAAAGCAATGCGCTCAGGAAGACCGCCGGTCTGCTCGACCAGACTCAACCGATCCGCAATTGCGCCTACACATACCCCAACGCCTCCTGCGCCTCTTTCCGCACCACATAGGCCCGATCCCACTCGAAATTCTCATCCTGGCCCAGGATGCGGCGCAGCCGCACGGCCAGCTCCCACCGCTCGCGCGCGGTCAGATGCCCGTGTTTCGCCAGCTTGCCCAGGCTGCGCACGGCCTTGGCCCGCACGCCGGGGCTGTAGTCGCTCAGGTTCGTCTGGAGCGCATCGAGAAAGCCCACGCGCAGATCGGTTGGCAGGCTGCCGACCGGGATCGACTCCGCGAACTTGCCGATGGCGCGCGTGGCGGTGTCGCGCAGCTCCAGATCGGCCGAGCGGGCGGCTTCCAACGCCAGCGGCCCGGCCTTCACGACTTCGGGCGCTTTGACTTTGCCGAGCGCATAGAGCAGGAAGGCCCGGCAGGACGGATCGGGGCAGGTGGATGCATACTCGGCGAGCAGCGGATCGACGGCTTTCGCGCCCATCCAGCCCAGCGCCGAGGCGATCGCCATCTGCGCCTTGACGTCCCCCATCTCCAGATCCTGGATCAAGGACGGGATGACCGCTTCGCCCAGGCCCGCCACCACCAGGATCGCCTCTTCGATCACCGGCACGTGCTCAGGATGATCCAGTGGATCGATGTAGAAGAGCGGCAGGATCGTCTCGCACAATCGCTCGCACTCCTGGGGATCGGCCAACGGCGCTTCGGCCTTAACCAGATCCAGTCCGCGGCGCAAGTCGGCGGGGTCATGGCTGGAAAGCAGATTGCTGATCGTGCGATAGGTTTCGTCTTGCATGGTTCCTCCCTGCACGCGCCTCGGTAGCTCCGCTATCCCTTCCGGATGTACTCCACGCACTCGATGCCTTCGAAATGACCGTCTTGTGTGTACAGAGTGGCGCCGTGCGCACGCGCCGTGGTGAGGATAATGCTGTCGGCCATCGGCAGACCCAATTCGACCGAAGCCTTGGCCGCGCTGAGTGCCAACGATGTGTCCAGGCTCACCACATTTCCCTGTTGCATGATGGCTATCGCCTGGAGAGCCGCACCATCGCCGCGCTGCTGGAGCACTTTCTTGAAAACCTCATACAGGCTGATCGTGGGGACAATCAACTCCGACGGCTGCTCGATCGCTGGTGCAAAGAAATCGGCGTTCGGCCCGTCAGCGAAGTATTCAAGCCAACCGGAAGAGTCAACCAGATTCATACGCGATCCGGCTCTCTTTCAACATATGTGTCAATGCCGCGCAGAAAGCCTCGCGCCGCCTTAGCCGATCTTACCGGGACCAGCTCGATGCGATTCTCGTAGGCAATCACCTGGATCCGGTGCCCAACCTGGATGCCCAGTTCCTCGCGCACCTTGCGTGGGATGACTACCTGGAATTTCGGCGATACGGTAACGGTTTCCATACCAACTCCTGATCGAACAGCATATCGTCATACGCAGTCTGATTCTACCCCCAAATACCGCCGAATGCAATCGATTGGCTGACCAAACTCCTGATTTTTCCGGTGCTTGCTGAATCGGTGCTTCCGTCTTCGGTCTTCCGTCCCCCGTCTACCGTCTTCCTTCCGCTCCGTTTCCCATCAGCTTTTCCGCGATCCCCGCCACCGCCACGCTGACCGCCGCGTCCTCCGGCAGCTCGACCAGCGGCCGCCCCTGGCCGTCGTACGCCACGAGCAGCGGATCGTACGGCACGGCCGCAAGCAGCGGCACACCCATCGCCTCGACTTTGGCGCGGATCGCGGGCGTCATCTCGCCGACGACGCGGTTGACCACCAGGTAGGTGTTGCGGACGTTGATCTCCAGCTCTTTGCTGAGCACGAGCATCGACTCGGCGGCGGCCATGCCGCGCAGGCTGGCATCGCTCACCAGCAACAGATGATCCACGTCGCGCGTGGTGCGCCGGCTGAGATGCTCCATGCCGGCCTCGTTGTCCATCACCACATAGTCATAGCCGGCGTTGATGCCATCGATGATGCTGCGCAGCATATGGTTGGCCGCGCAGTAGCAACCCTGACCTTCGGGCCGGCCCATCGCGAGCAGGTCACAGTCATCCCCTTCTTCCACGGCCATGCGCACGGTGTAGTTGAGCCAATCCTGCCGCGACTGGCCGGGCGCCACACCCGTGCGCGCATCCTCGCGGATGTCGCCGATGGTTTGCGTCAGCGGCAACCCCAGCACCAGGTGCAGGTTGCTGCTCGGATCGGCGTCGATTGCCAGCACCTTTTTGCCGGGGTAATGCTGGATCAGATAACGAACGAGCAGGCCCGAGAGGGTTGTCTTGCCGGTCCCCCCCTTGCCCGCCACGGCGATCGTAACGGTCATGCTTCGCTCCGCATAGCTGTGACAGGTTGAAAGTTCAAAGTTCAAGGTTGAAGGAAGACTTTCAACTTTCAACCTTGAACCTTCAACTCGTTCAGAAGTTGTCCGTCGGCCTCTTGAGATAGTTGATCAATACGATCATGTCCAGCGTCTCGCCTTCCGGCGTCATGAACATGTCCTTCCAGACAAATTGGCGCTCGAAGCCGAGGCGCTCGAAGGCGTGGATCACCTGCGGCTGGCTTTCGACAACCTCGGCGATAAGCTGATGCAGACCGAGCTTGCGTGCGATCTCGACGTGCGCCCGGATCATGGTGGCGCCGATGCCTTGCCGCCGGTATTCCTTGACGAGGAAGATACGGATTTCGGCAATGTGCCGCGTGTAAGCCCTTCCCAGGTGCAGCGTAGAATTGCCCACAATCCGGTCGCCGACCACCGCCACCAACGGGAAAATGCTGGTGTAGTCCGGCTTCTCGGCCCAGGTCGACACCACCTGGGCGTTGGCG
>JALOOE010000246.1 GCA_025454565.1 Anaerolineae bacterium | reverse complement strand
CCATCGCGGGCAGCCCCAGGTGTCCGAATATGAGTATGTAACTGAGGCCGGTCTTCAAGGCTAAGGCGGTGACGCTGACGGCCGCCGGTAGCTTGACGTGCCCGGTGCTGCGCAGCACGGCCGAATAGGCGTAGGTGATCGCGGTCACCACGTAGCTCAACCCAACGATGCGCAGATAGCGACTGCCGATCGCTACGACGGCCGGGTCCTGCGTATAAATGCTGAGCACCGCCTCCGGCTTGAGGAGAGCGACCACGGTGAACGCCAGCGCGCCGGAGACGCCCAGCAGCAGGCTGATGCCCATCACCTGCCGGATCCCTGCCAGATCGTGGCGCCCCCAAAACTGGGCTGTGAAGATCGCTGACCCGCTGACGATGCCGAACAGCAGCAAGTTGAGCAGGAAGAAGAACTGGTTCGCCAGCCCGACCGCCGCCACCGGCGTCTCGCCCAGTTGTCCGATCATCAGGACGTCGGTGGCGTTCAGCAGCGAGAGCGCCAACTGCTGGATCGTGATCGGCAGGGCGATCTTGAGCAGGACGGCAAAGAAAGCCCGGTCGCCGAAGAGTCCCGCTACTCTCCTCACGTGCTACTCAACTACCACGGCCGCAGACATCGGCGGCAGTGCGATGCCGCCGGCAGTCGAGCGCCACGCGGGGGCGTCGACCAGGCGGTAGCGCAGACCTGACAGGTCTCCGAAACCTGTCAGGTCTTTGATGGTCACGGTCACGGACTGCTTCTCATCGTAGTTGGCAATTACCACGCCTGGCTTCCCAGTCTTCCGACTGATGAAGACCGCATACGGATGATGTACCCTGGCCTCTGAAGGATGAGTGCTGAATGATGCACGCTGAAATTCCGCATCCTGCATTCTGCCTTCTGCATTCGGCAGTGCCAGCACCGTCGCCCCGACGGTGTCCCGGAACTCACCGTCCCAGAAGTACTCGCGCAATTCCGTTCGCAGGGCATCCATCTGCTTGCCATAGGCCAACGTCAGCGGGTAGTCTTCCGGCAACCCCTTGAAATTGTACGGCTCATAGCTGATGACATAGCGGTAGAGCAGGCATTGGTTGACCATATTCCGGTCGTCGAAGCCGGTCACCGCGGTCATGAAGAGCGCCTCCGGCAGCATGTAGCGGCTCAACGGGATGTGCTTTTTGTTCTCGCTGCGATGGTACGACAATTGGTACGCATCCATCTCCCAGTCGTAGCACGCCTCACCCGCGAACAGGAAGTCCGGGTTGGATGGCCGAGAGATGCGGTCGAACCCGTGGATCAGCTGCCGGTCGTTGGCGTAGACGGCCGCGCCGGAGCGATGGCCGTGCGAGGGATCGAAGCAGAGCAACGCCGGGCTGTGGTGCAGGCACTCGTCGAACAGGATGCCTGCCGCGCCCAACTCGACCGTCTTGCGGAACTCCTCGTCGCAGACCCGCAGATACTCCTCGCTCAGGAAGCACATCGGGATCAGCCGCTTGGTGTTGATGTCGAGAAGCTGCGTGGCGGTCTGATACTGGTAGCCCTGGTAGTGATAATAGTCGCCGTACGGATCCTTGATCGCCAGCCGGTGCAGATCCTCCCGGAACCGCTTCGTAGCCCGGTCGGCCCAGGTGAACTTGGCGAAGAGCACGATCTTGACGCCCAACGCATGGCACTTTGCAATCGCCGCCCGCAGCTCCTCGAACGTGCCCAGTCGTGGGTCTGGATCGTGCGACGGGTTGCCCTGATCCTGCCCGCCGTCGTTCCAGCCGACGAGCTGGATCGCCCGGATGCCGTGGCGGGCGCACTGCTCGGCCACCTGCGGCAGATCACGGAAGGGGAGGCGCAGCTCATCCTCCGGCGAGTTGATATGGAGTTGGAGCCACGAGTGCGGCTCTCTGGCCCAGGCCGGCTGCGCCGCGGGCTGCATCCAGGTGTCGCGCCACGCGGTGTAGATATCGGTCCCCTGCTGCCAGCCGCCCTGATAGGCTTGTAAGGCGATCGGCGTGAGTGCGCGCGTCTCGCCCGGCTGGATGTAGGGCACGTGGATCGCGGCGAAGCGCGTCGCCACGTCCAGCCCGCCGATGGTCGCGTTCTCCGGGACGCGATGGTCGATCGCGCTGCCGTAGCCGGGACGCAGCTCGGTGTTCCACGCCACCAACTCGGCGCTCGGCGAGCAGACACCTGCGTATAGCCCTTGCTTCTCCCCGCGCAGCAGCATGAACGGCGCCATCGGCGCGCCGACTGTGTGGCTCGAATTGCTGATCTGAATCGGGTGGTCTACGCCATAGTAGCCGCGCATGTTGTTGTAGGTCGGCCAGAGCGGCCATTCCTGCGCCGTGGCATACGAGTAGGAGAAAGTTTTGAACCACGCTTCGTCGTCCGGGTGCTGCACGTCGCCCAGGTAGGGGCAATAGACGTTCTCGATCACATGCCGCGAGCGGTTCTCCACGGTCATCGCGTAGCGCGCCTGGCGTTCGGTCAGCGTCACGACCAACGTGATCTTGATCGATAGCGGGCCTCCGATTTCCGACGTGACGCCATCCCAGATGAAGGTGGCGGACTTACCGTCGGGAGCCAAATCGAGCGCGGTGAGCGCCTGCTTCTCGCCGTAGACCGGGTTGTTGCGCCGCTCGCCAGTAACCCGCCCCATGCGTTCGGCAAAGGCGATGTCCAATGGATCGTCGCCGGTCAGCGGCACGAGCAGCCGAAAGGAGAGCCCCAGGTGCGGCCGGCTCAGGATCTTCCAGCCGGTCTGCACCGCGACCAGGCCCACGAGCGCGCCCGTGGCGCGGTCGAAAGTGAGGCGAAGGGTGTCGTTTTGCAGTGTAAAGCTCGCCATGTTTGCTACCTTTCCGGTTTGTTATCTGGGGCGTTCAGCCGGTGGCGGCCGCCAGGCCCATGCTTTCCGCCATGCGGACGAGTTCAGCCAACCGTTCGGCGCCCTGGGGCTCTCCCAACAGATCGTATGTCCGGTCGAGCCACTGGTACTTGGCGCCAGCCGAGGGGTTGTAGGGCAGCAATGCCACCCGGCGCAGGGAGGCCTCACGCATGAAATCGAACAACCCGATCAGGTTCGCATCGGTGTCGGTGATGCCGGGGATCAACGGCACCCGCACCTGGACGTTACGACCAGCCAACCGGCGCGCATTGCTGAGGATCTGATGATTGGACGCGCCGGTCCAACGGCGATGCTCGGCGTCATCGATCAGTTTCAGATCGTACAACACCAGATCGCTGAGGTCGGCGAGGCGCTCCAGATCGGTCCAGGTCGACGCTCCGCACGTCTCGATGGCCGTGTGAATCCCGGCAGATCGACAGGCTGCCAGGACGGCTGCGGCGAACTCCGGTTGGCCTGTCACCTCGCCGCCGGAGAGCGTGACGCCGCCCCCGGAGTGATCGAAGAAGGCTTTCATGCGCACGGCGCGCGCCGCCACGGTCGCCGCCGATATCCAGGCGCCCTTGATCGTCAATGCGCCTTGCGGGCACTGCGCCGCGCATTGCCCGCAGGCGCGGCAGAGACCGTGCGCGATGGTGTGCCGGGGAGCATCCTCGCACGTCGCGATCTCATGCGCGACGCTGGCGCATGCTGCCACGCACGCCCCGCAGAAGACGCAGCGATCGCGGACGAAAACGAGCTCCGGCTCTCGGTGCTGTGATTCCGGGCTGTGACACCACCGGCATGCCAGTGGGCAGCCCTTCAGATAGATCGCCATGCGTATACCGGGACCATCGTGTACGGCGAAGGTGTCGATGTCGAAAACGAGGCCCTGCACGCTCATGAGCGGGCCTCCTGCCGGCGGATGTGGTGCTCCTGTTGTTCGTGGCTGAGCATGGTAAAGTAGGCGCACCAGCCGCCCATGCGCACGCGCAGCGAGGTGTAGTTCTCCGGTTCTCGCTGCGCCGCGCGCAACTCTTCGGTGTCGACGACGGTCAGCGTCAGCATCGCGCCGCCGGAATCCACAAACCCGCGAATCAGCCCGGCCATGCGTGCCGTGCCTTCCTGCCCGCCAACCAGCCGGCGCGCCAGACGCAGATCCAATGGGCCGCCTGCGGGCAGATTGCCGTTCTGCATCTTGGCGTATGACAGGATCGCTGCCGGCAGGCCGTCCGCATCGCGGCCCAGTCCCGGCGAGAAGTTGGACGCGACCGGCTCGCCGGCTCGCCGGCCATCCGCGGATGCGCCCAGCCCCTCCCCAATGCCGATATACCAGGAGAACGTGCCCACGCCGCACGGAAACCGGATGGCCGACCGGTGCGCCTCGGCATGGCGCGCCACTGTGTCTGTGAAGAGGTCGATAACGCGCTGGCCGGCGCTGTCCGCTCGCTCGTCGTCGTTGCCGTACTTGGGCGCACTCAGCAGCCGCCTGCGCAGCAGATCATAGCCCGTATAGTCCGCATCCAGCGCGTCGCATAACTCGGCCATGGTGGCCTGGCCCTCATCGAAGAGGACGGTCTTGATCGCTACCAGCGCGTCGATGGCATATGCCGCGCCTTCCGCCAACATGCCGTAAGTGCGATAGCGCGCGCCGCCCGCGGTCATGTCGCGGCGCGCGGGGATGGCGCCGTCGATCAGCGCGCTGAGCAGCGGCACGGGCGCGATACTGCTCCGTTCATTGATCCCTTCGACCACCCGCGCCACCGTCCGGCCGACCATCAGATCGACCTGGGCGGCGAAGGCTTGCCAGACTTCCTCAAACGAAGCGAATGCGCGCGGATCGCCGGTGTCCAGGCCATCTTGCCGGCCGTCGATGCGCGAACGGCCGCGATTCAGCGCCCATTCCAGGCAGAGCATCAAACTCAGCCGCTGAAAACGGAAGTCGGTGCGGCCTGGGATGATCACTTCCCAGCAGCCATCGTTGGTGTAGTCGCGGGCATCGGGCGTGGGAATGCCGATGCGCTCCAGCGCCGGGATGAGCGCCTGATCGTTGAAAATCGCCGGCATCCCGCCGCC
>JALOOE010000245.1 GCA_025454565.1 Anaerolineae bacterium | reverse complement strand
GCAGACGGCCTGGCTGTGGCGGGCTACGTGCGCGGTAACACCGAAGCGCGCCATCTGCGCGTGATTGCCGACTTCGTGCGCCAGGCCGCCGCGTTCGAGCTGCCCATCATCTGCCACATCTACCCGCGCAATATGTCCGGCATCCCCAAGATCTCGTATGTCCCGGAGGACATCGCGTGGGCGGTGCGCTGCGTGGTCGAGGCCGGCGTGGATGTCGTGAAGACACCGTACTGCGGCGATCTCCAGGCATGGCGCGAGATCGTGGCCGACTGCCCGGTGCCGCTGGTCGCGGCCGGTGGGCCGAAGGCTGATACGTTGGAGGCGGCGTTGGCGATGATGGCCGATGTGGTGCGTGGCGGCGCGCTGGGTGCGACGATCGGGCGCAACATCTGGGGCTTCGAGCAGATCGGCGCGGCCGTGACGGCGTTCAAGGCGGTCATCCACGACGGCGCGACTGCTCAAGAGGCGTTGGCGGCGGCAGGGTTGCAATGATGATGTAACCACGGAGACAGCGCGAAGCCTCCCTGTGGGACAGAGAGCACGGAGATAGAGATAGAGATAGAGATAGAGATAGAGAGACTCCGTGTCCTCCGTGGTTAATGACGAGCACTATGATGGCTAGAGCGCCGGGCGCATACCCTTCAGGATCGGCTGCAGGCGCCGGCGCAGATCCACGAACGGTTGCCGTCGATGCAGGTGAAGTGATACTCCTGGCCGATCAGACGAAACTGTTCCAGCAGTTGCGTCTGATACGTGCGCCAGTTCTCGTAGATATCGTCCCCCCGGAGCACATCCATCCCCGATTCCCAATAGTCGAACCCCTCGCCGGACAGCACGCGCGGGATCAGATGATCCAGATCGGCCTCCAGATAGAAGACGAGATCGGGCACGATGGCGAAGCCGAAGAGATTCTTCAGCCAGTCGGGATCCACGCCGCGCACCCGCGCACGCGCGATGATCGAGTAGATGTAGCGGTCGGTCAGGCAGACGAAGCCGGCGCGCAACGCCGGGATGATCTCCTTCTCCAGCCGGTCGGCGAAATCGGTGGCGTAGAAGAGGTTCAGGGTGCTGTCGCCCAACGTGTGGCCCTGTTTGGCGCGCGTCAGACCCGGCCCCACCAGCGAGGAGCGCGCCAGGCCGGTCTGCGTTACAGCGTAGCCGTTCGCCTCCAGCCATTCGTGCAGCAACGCCACCTGCGTCGAACGCCCAACGCCATCGGTGCCTTCCACGACGATCAGTCGTCCGGGCAGCTCGCCGCTCTCGAAGCCGGGGATGGCGCCTGCGCCGTAATAACGGTTTTGCAGGTTGTGCAGATGCGGCAGCAGCAGCGCGCGCACCTGTTGCTGTTGCTGCACCAGCGGTTTGGTCGCGTCGATCACCGTCAGCCCGAACTCCGGCACCATCGACTCATACTGCTTCAGAATGCGCTGCTGGAATAGGCGGAAACACTCGAACGGGTCCGGGCTCAGGCCCAGATCCATGCCGGCCTCATACCACTTCAGCTCCGGCCGGCCGACCATGATCCGGTTGAGCGCCTCGTCGAGCGGCACTTTGAAATAAAAAGCGACCGTGGGGCGCACCGCGAAACCGTACGTCTTGCGCACCCAGCTCGAAACGAGCCCCCGCGCGCCATCCCTGGCGAACGCGGTATAGATGTAGCGGTCGGCGAGGACGATGGCGCCGGCCTTCAACGCGGGGATCACCTGGCGCTCCATGCGATCAGCCAGGTCGGCGGCATGGATCAGGCTGAAGGTGAGCGGGGTGAGCAGGCGGTCGCGCTTGCCGCGCTGCGTGGTGCGCCGCACCAGCGGGGAGGAGTTCCATTCGGTGAAGACGACCAGGTAGCCCTCGCTCACCAGCCACTTGTGCAGCAGATCGAGCTGGGTGCTCTTGCCGGAGCCGTCGATCCCCTCGACGATGAACAGCTTGCCGGGCAACGGTGTGCCGTCGGGTAGAGTCGCCATGACGCGCTCCTTGTGCGAATGTTGTACGCGCCTAGTTTAGCATCGTTCTTGCCAGCACGCAAACGGATTGACAGCCCGCGGCCCTCGTGCTAGAATCCGCTCTGGACGAGGGGCGGTGGCGGAATGGCATACGCGTCGGTCTTAAAAACCGATGGCCGAGAGGTCTTGTGGGTTCGACCCCCACCCGCCCTATGAGATGCAGAAAACGCGTAACAGTCGGCCCCTAACGAGGCCGACTGTTACGCGCAAAGACCCTGAAAACCCACCGCTAGACCCCAAGCACCTTGAGCACCTCATCGCCGTAGTGGTTGATGACTTTGACCGCGATCTTGCCGGACGCGGGCCGGGCGAAGGGGCGGCTGACGGTGCTGTAGAGCGCCGACCAGACCGCTTCAGATTGGCGACCCGCGTCAATGCCATCCCATCTCTTTGGCACCATTCTGGCGGAAAAGCGTCAGTACCGGCGCTGCCCGACCGCTCCCACAAGAACGAACCGTGAGTACAAAGTCGAGCTCAGGACAGGCTTCACGTCGGTCGCCACGCCGGAGGGCGGCGAGGGTGCGCTCTGGAGTTTGCGGACGCGGAGCAGCGGGAGATCCGGGAGAGTTTGGCGGAGTTGGAACAGCACGGCATTCACGGTACAATAGGCGTGAGCGTAATGGCCAAGGGCAAGCGGAGAACATGCCATGATTACCCGCATCGAGCTGGATGGCGTCAGAACCTTTCAGGAGTTCGAGCTACAACTTGCTCCATCCCAGGTCATTGGCGGTTCAAACGGCGCGGGCAAGAGCAATCCCTTTGACGCGCTCCGTTTGCTGGCGCGGCTGGCGGATGCGGATCTACGTTCGGCCTTTCAGGTTCTGCGCGGTGAGGCGGGCGAACTCTTCATGGCCCTGCCTGATGGTCAGCCCGTGGATCACCTACGTTTGCTCGCCCTGGTGACGCTCAAGAATGATCTGCAGCACCGCGGTGTACTTTGCTTCGAGGATCCGGAGAATGGGGTGCATCCCTTCCACCTCACCCTTTACACTCCCACCCAGCAGCGTAGTCCTGCAACTTTCGCCCTGCGACCTTGAACCGACACGCTCAGGAGCCATCCATGCCATCGATCCACACCCTCGCCGTCCACGCCGGCGAGCGCATGCCCCGGCCCGATTTCACGCCGGTCGCTACGCCGATCTATCACAGCGCGGCTTACATCTACGAAGAGCTGGACGCGCTCGACGGCGTCTTCGCCGGCACGCGCGAGGGGCCGGTGTATGCGCGTTACGGCAACCCGACTCTCACCGCGCTGGAGGCCGCGGTCGCCAGCCTGGAGGGCGGCGAGGCCAGCCTCAGCTACGCGTCCGGCATGGCCGCGATCCACGGCGCGCTGCTGGGCGCGGGCGCGCGCGCCGGGACCGCGGTCGTCGCGGCGCAGGACGTCTACGGCGCCACTTACGCGCTGCTCACCCGCGTGCTGGCAAGCCAGGGCGTGACCGTCCGTTTTGTGGACGGCACGGATCTCGCGGCGGTTGCCGCGGCCGTGGCGGAGCTTAAGCCGGTCGCCGTCGTCGCCGAGACGATCTCCAATCCGCTGCTGAAACTGGCCGATGTGCCGCGGCTGGCCGAGATCAGCCACGGCGCCGGCGCGGCGCTGATCGTGGACAACACCTTCGCATCGCCCTACCTCTTTCGGCCGCTCCAACACGGCGCGGATTACGCCGTCCATAGCGCGACCAAGTACCTGGGCGGCCACGGCGATGTACTGGGCGGCGTAGCCGCGACCAGCGCGGCGCGACGGACCACGTTGAACGAGATCAACAAGCTGGTCGGCGGCAACCTGGGACCGCAGGAGGCGTGGCTGGTGCTACGCGGGATCAAGACGCTGCCGCTCCGCATGCAGCGCCAATGCGACAACGCCGCACAGGTCGCCCGCTGGCTGGCCGAGCATCCATGCGTGACCCAGGTCAACTATCCCGGCCTGCCGTCGCATCCGCAACACGCCCTCGCGACGCGGCTGTTGGAGCGTGGTGGGTTCGGCGCGATGATCAGCTTCGACCTGCGGAACGGGAGTCAGCAGATGGTCTTCCGCTTCATGGAGGCGCTGCAGATGGTGCTGCCCGCGACGACGCTGGGCGACGTATACAGCCTGGTGCTCTATCCAGCCGGCACCTCGCATCGGGCGCTGGATGCCGAGGCGCGACGGCGGGTCGGCATCGGCGATGGGCTGGTGCGCCTGTCGGTCGGCATCGAAGATCCCGCCGACATCATGGCCGATCTGGATCAGGCGCTACGGCGCGCCGGATAACTGTGCCTCGCGCATGCACGATGTTTTGGGTCGTCTCATTTTGGCTGGGCGCACGCATCCCACCCGCAGAACGCACCGTACGAGTTCGGCACTCCGGAGTCCTCGACTTGTCGAGGTGTTCGCACGATGCGTCACTGTTCTGGGGAATGCGATCGTCTGCCACGCAACGTGTTGCGCGGAGAGCAGGTGCAGTTCCGACGCATCGGTCATCCCTGGAGAAAGCAGGAGCTTGCCATGTATAGATTGATCTTCACCGCGTGTCTCTGCGTGATGTTAGCCGCCGGCTGCGTGCCGATGATGCCGGCCCCGGAACCGACGGTTGCGCCCTCGCCCCAGCCCGTTACGACCCAACCCGCGCTGCGCGCCACTTCAGTTCCGGCGGCGACGCGGACGCCAGCGACGGCCGCGCCGGTCATGTCCGGCAGCGCGACGCCAGCACCTACGCCCAGGCCGCCGCTGGTCGATTGGGGCATCTACGAAGCGGCGCTGCGGCCGGCGACGGTGCAGCGCCTCGCCTCCGAGCTGCGCCCGGGTGGCAGACTGGCGGGCATGACGCAATACAGCCTGACCGTGACCCTGCCCTCCGATGTGAGCCGGGTCGACGGCGCCGCGCTCGTGCGTTACACCAACCGCGAAGCCGTGCCGCTGAACGAAGTCTATTTCCACCTGTTTCCGAACATCTGGGATGGCGGCATGACCGTCTCGGATGTGCGGGTGGCCGGGCAGCCGGTCGATGCGGTGCTGGAATCGAGCGACGATCTGTTGCGGGTGCCGCTGCGCCAGCCGCTCCAACCGGGGCAATCGGTGGACATCGCGATGGATTTCCGCGTGCCGGTGCCGATGGATACCGACGTGGGCAACTATGGCGACTTCGCGTACGTGGACGATGTCCTGGCGATGGCGCACTTCTACCCGACGGTCGTGGTGTATGATGACGACGGATGGCATCTGGAGACGCCGGCCACCCAGGGCGATGTGATCTACCACGACGCCAGCCTGTACGACGTCAGCCTGACCGCGCCGGCCGATCTGACCCTGGCCGCGACCGGATCACCGCTGACGCGCATCGCGAACCCCGATGGCACCGCGACGTGGCGGCTGGTCGGCGGCCCGATGCGCGATTTCAACGTCGCCGCCAGCAAGCGCTATCAATCCGCAAGTCGGAAGACCGGTGATGTGACAGTCACCAGCTATTTCCTCCCGGAGCAAGCGGCCGGCGGGCAGAAAGCGTTGAATTGGGCGAGCCAGGCGCTCCAGACCTACGAAACCATGTTCGGCCCATATCCCTACGCCGAGCTGGATGTGGTGCAGACTGCGACGACCGCGGGCGGGATCGAGTATCCCGGCATGGTCGTGATCGCCAGCCGGTTGTACGACGACAAAAATCGAAGCGAGTTCTTTGAGAGCGCGACCGTGCACGAGGTCGCGCATCAGTGGTGGTACAACGTGGTGGGGAATGACCAGGTCAACGATCCCTGGCTTGACGAGGCGCTCACCCAGTACAGCACCTACTTCCATTACGATCAGGCCTACGGGAAGCCGGGCGCGCAGGGCTTTCTCGACGGCCTGCGCGCCCGCTGGTCACGCGTCAACTACGACGAGAAGCCCATCGGCCTGCCGGTGAGTGAGTATCAGGATCAGGAGTACAGTGCGATCGTCTATGGCCGTGGGCCGCTCTTCCTGTTCGCCCTGCGCGACCGGATCGGCGCTGACAAGATGGCGGAGCTGCTCCGCCGCTACTACGCCGAGTATTCGTGGAAGATCGCCACGCCCGATGAGTTTCGGCGCCTGGCTGAAGAGGTTTCCGGGCAGGATATCGGCGATTTGTGGGCAAAGTGGGTGAAGCCGTGACGGAGTGACAGGGTGAAGCAGTGACAGGGTGACACGGTGAGGGGGTGAAAGGGCACCCGGATGAGCTTGCGACCGCTCCCGTGTCACCTCTGCACCTTGTCACCTTGTCACCTTGTCA
>JALOOE010000244.1 GCA_025454565.1 Anaerolineae bacterium | reverse complement strand
CGCCTGTGACATGGTGTGACAGTCGCTCCTCCTTGCCTGTTACGCAGCGATGATTTGCGCGGATCGGCGCGTCAGGGCATCCCTGGCGGCGGTTGATTGCGCCGAGGGTCTTCAGCCAGATTCTCCGGCGTGGACGGCGAGGCGCATCGAGGGCGCGGGCGGATCACGATGTTGAATCGAAGCCGGACGCGGGTGATAGCACTCGCGGCACGCGCCCGCTTGGCACCACGCGTTATTCCTGCTACAATATCCTTAGGATAAACTTCGGCCCTACCGCCGAACACTTTGCGTGTTACTAACACAAATAGTGCCAGGCTAACAAAGATCCCCATGCTCACTGGCGTTGGCAACCAGGTGTTGCTGCGAACGAAACTCTACCGGCCGCGTGTGAACGCCGACTTGGTGGATCGCCCGCGCCTGAAAGAATTGCTGGACGGCGGCCTGAGCCGCTCCCTCATCCTGATTACCGCGCCGGCCGGCTTCGGCAAAACCACCCTTTTGAGCGCGTGGCTGGACACCTGCAAGCAGCCCAGCGCCTGGCTGTCGCTCGACGAGCACGATAATAACCTCAGTGTGTTTCTGGCTTACTTCGTGGGCGCAGTGCAGACCATCTTTCCGGACGCGCTCGCGGAGACGCAGATGCTGCTGTCTGGCGTCACCATTCCCCCCGTGACCATCCTTTGCGGCGCCTTGATCAACGAGCTGGACGAATTGGGACGCGACTTCGTGCTCGTGCTGGACGACTACCAGATCGTCCGCGATCAGTCGATTCATGAGCTGCTTGCGACGCTCTTGCAGCATCCGCCCAAAGGCCTGCACCTGGTGATCACCACCCGGCAGGATCCCCAGTTGTCTCTCGCCGTACTGCGAGCGCGTGCTCGGCTCACTGAAATCCGGAGCCAGGACCTGCGCTTCACTTTGCCGGAGATTGCCACATTCGTGGCGCAGACACTGGGGACGGCATTGGCCGATGACGCGTTCGCGGTGCTGGCGCAGAAGACGGAAGGATGGGCCGCCGGGTTACGTATGGCGACGCTGACGCTGCGCCATGGCGGGGACATCACGGGGCATGTCGCCGGGTTGCACGCCGAAAACCGCTATGTGATGGATTACCTGACGGGCGAAGTGCTCTCCCATGTGCCGCCCGCCATCGAGAGTTTCCTGCTCAGAACCTCCATCCTCGACCGGCTGTGCGCGCCGTTGTGCCAGGAA
This sequence comes from Anaerolineae bacterium, assembly GCA_025454565.1. Classification (GTDB taxonomy): domain Bacteria; phylum Chloroflexota; class Anaerolineae; order CG2-30-64-16; family CG2-30-64-16; genus JALOOE01. Next base: position 3,715 of record JALOOE010000244.1, on the reverse strand, counting down.
GTGGTCGGCTTGGAAAACGCCGAGTGCCAACCGCAGGAGTGCCTGAATTGGCTGGAGCGAAACGGTGTTTTCACCCAATCCCTGGATACCAAGGGGCAATGGTATCGCTATCATCATCTGTTCCAAGAGTTGTTACGAGCACAGTTGATGCGGAAATCCGACGCTGGCGAAGTCGCCGCTCTACACCTCAGGGCCAGCCAGTGGTTCGCCGGCAACGGCTTCGTCGAGGAGGCGCTGAGGCACGCATTGGCCGGCCAGGAGCCAGCGGCGGCCATCGAGTTGATGGCTCAGCACCGGCATGCCTTGATGAACGACGAGCAGTGGCAGCGACTCGAACGCTGGCTGGCCTTGTTCCCAGATGAGACGGTCGCCGAACAGGTGGAGCTGCTGCTGACGAAAGCCTGGCTTATCGATCTCGACATGACCGGTTCTGCGGACTCTGCCGAGACACTCGATCAAGCCGAGCGCCTTGTCGCGCGGATGACGAATCCGCCGGAGCATGTCCGCCATCTGACTGGCGAGATTGCGGCCTTGCGCGCCAAGTTGGCCGCTTGGCGCGCGCAAGACCTGGATCGTCTACTGGCGCTATCACTGTACGCGCTGGAGAACACACCGAAGTCGTGGTATATGGTGCGGGCTGTGGCGTGGTTGCGCGTGGCGACTGTCCACCAGATAGGCGGCCGCCTCGACCGTGCTTATGCTGCACTCAACGAGGGCGCACGCGAAGACACCCCGGCAGTCGGCCCCATACGTGGCCGCATCCGCGGAACGGGTTGCATCATCCATTGGATGGCTGGGAATTTGCCAGCCATCGAGCAAACGGCAACCCGTGCGCTGGAGGTGATCCGACCAACCAGCCAGGGGGATTCCTACAGTTGGAGTCGCCTTTTCCTCAGCATGGTCGCCTATCAGCGCAACGACCTGACCTCGGCGGAACAGCACGCCTGGGCGGTTGAGGAGCGGCGCTACGCAGGTGTCATAGCGGCCGGTATCCAAAGCATTATCCTGCGCGCGCTGATCCATCAGGCGCGCGGTGAACCCGAGCAGGCGCGCCAGGTCGCCGCCGAAGCCCGCAGATACCTGATCGAGATTCACCGTGAACGTTTGATGCCGTTCGCCGAGGCGTTCCAGGCGGAGCTGGCAATGAGGCAGGGGGATTTGGCCGCGGCTGATTTGTGGGCGGCTGGGGCCGGCCACTCCTTGCCGCCAACGGTGATGGCATGGTTCTATCAGCCGCAGTTGGCGCAACCGAAAATCCGCCTGGCACAGAACACCCCGGCCAGTCGGCGCGAAGCCGCCGAAGCCTTGTCTCGACTATACGACTTCGTGACGCGTACCCACAACACGCGTTTCACGATTGAGGTGCTGGCGCTGCAAGCCCTGCTGCAGGACGCACAGGGGGATCAGCGGGCTGCTCTTGCTTTGGTGAGACAGGCCGTGTTGCTGGCCGAGCCGGGCGGCTTCATCCGGCTCTTCGCCGATCTGGGACCGCGGATGGCGGGACTGCTGGCCCGGCTGGTGCCGACGGGCGTTGCCCCTGACTATACCGGTCGCATCCTGCAAGCATTTGACAACCCCGCGCCTGCCGCCCCACCGCAGCGCGCGACCGTTTCAGCCCTGGAAGGGCCGGATCTCGTGGAACCTTTGACCGAGCGCGAACGTGAAATCCTGGCGTTTCTCGCCCTGCGGTGGAGCGACAAGGAGATCGCGCAAGCGCTGGTCATCTCACTTCTGACGGTCAAGAAACACACCCGCAATATCTACCAGAAGCTCCAGGTCAGTAGCCGGCGCGAGGCCGTTGCCAAAGCGCTCCGCCTCGGCCTCCTGTAAGGCCGCCCCCCGTCTTCCACGCTTTTTCCTGCTCCGTTTCCTACTCCCTCAATACCTCTTTTAGGGGCTGGCACGTGTATCGAGAGCAGTGTACGCTATAGCACAGATAGCAGAAATTTGACAGGTCAAGGGCCAATACAATGAACCGTAGTGGAAAGAGCAGCTATTTCGATTCCCCGGGCCGCTATCGGATTCGCGTCCTGGGTCAGTTGAGCGCAAGCTGGATCGACCAATTGGAGACCATGACAATCACCGCCGGGCAAGCTACGGGGCTGGGTCAGGTCACCACGCTGATGGGCGAGATGCGCGATCAGGCTGCGCTGATGGGGGTGTTGAACTCGCTGTATGACCTGGGCTTCCCACTGCTTAGAGTTGAACGACTCTGGCCTCCGCTATCCGGTGAGGGGTTGGACCCGTGAGGCGAGGCGACATCGAGAAGCGCCCGGATGTTCTCAGCGGGCGCCTTCGAGCGCTAAGGCCCACTGTCGATATCTGCGCACGGCGTACAACGCTCGCACAGCGTTGGTTTCCATTTCGAAAGGAGATATCCGCATGACACTCGGCCCCATCGACTTCATCGCACTGGAATTCCCCGGCAATCGGTTCAGGGGCGAGATCCTCCCTGAGCTATTCGAACTGGTCGAGAAAGGGATCATCCGCATCATCGACCTGGTGGTCATCATGAAGGATCAGGGCCAGGTGACCGTTCGGGAATTGCGCGAGCTGGACGCTGCGCACCTCGCGATGTTCGATCCGCTGAAGGCTGACGTGAGCCAGATGATTACGCGGGGCGACATCGACATGATCGCCGAGCAACTCGCCGAGAACAGCACCGCCGGGATCATGCTGATCGAGAACCTGTGGGCGAAACGGACCATGCAGGCGATGCTGAACGCCAACGGCCGGCTGGTGATGTTCGAGCGCATCCCGCATGACGCGGTGGAGGAGGCGTTGGCGGACATCGCGACGCTCGCCACGACATCGGCGTGAGATCCATCTTCCGGCATCGCGTTTCAGAGACGTATATGTCGGAAGCAACCGAGACCATAGGAGGACCGTATGCTCAGAATGCGTAGAAGGCGACTGGTAGGCGCCGCAGTGGGAACGGCAGTCGTCGTTGGGACTGCCGGCGCCGTCTCTCATCATCAGCAGCAGAAGTACGCGAATCAGGCTTCGGCTGCGCAGCAACAGCAAGAGCAAGCCTATCAGCAGGGTGTGGCTGATGCGCAGGCTCAGCAACAGCAGATTGCGCCGCCGCCACAGGATGTGCCAGCGCCCGCGGCGCCCCCGTCAGCGGCAACTGGGCCTGACCTGACAGCCCAGTTACAGCAGCTCTCGCAGTTGCACAACGCCGGCGTGCTGAGCGACGAGGAGTTCGCCGCGGCCAAGCAGAAGCTGCTGGCGGGCTGACCATCGCCGAAGCTGTTGCTCTGGCTCCTGCCTTGTATAGTGGACGGGAGAGATTCCGTTCAGCAGTCCATATTAGTTCACTTCATCTGGTACAAGGAGAAAAAAACATGACCGCAACATCCGCAACATCCATGCAGGCGAAGCAACGCCCGTGGTGGATGACACTCATCATGGGCATCCTGGCTTTCGTCGTCGGCGCCATCCTGCTGTGGGCGCCGGCCAAGAACAAGGTCGAGACCTATCAATTGCTCATCGCGGTGCTGGGCTTCTACTGGCTGATCGGCGGCATCGTCGGCATCATTTCGATATTCGTCGACCACACGGCCTGGGGCTGGAAGCTCTTCATGGGCATCATCAGCATCATCGCCGGCGGCACTATCGTGATGTACCCGGTGGCCGCCGGGGTGGCCTTGCCGAGGCTCTTCGTGCTGATCCTGGGCCTCTGGGCGCTCATGCAGGGGATCATCCTGCTCGT
>JALOOE010000005.1 GCA_025454565.1 Anaerolineae bacterium | reverse complement strand
TGAAGTGGATTTTCAGTGGTAAGCTACGTCGCGGTGAGCTTCAGTCCCGAAAGGTATCCGGAAACGCTTCAGATCTCCTCACCCCCGCGTCATGCCCAGTGAAGCGGGAAAGCGCGCGCGCAGCCCGGTGATAACAAACAGCATGTGATGGTCTTCCACCAGGCGCAGCGCGCCGAGCTCTGGCGCGGGCACCGCGTTGACGTCCCACCAGCGCCGGATGAACCACTCCAGCCGAAAGATCCGATCCTCCCGCCAGAAATCGGGGTAGGGGTCGCGGAGCGTAATCAGCCCGCGCCGCCGGTCGATGCGCGTCACAATGCTGTAGTGCCCGTAGTCGCCCTCATCGAAATTCTCGTCTTCCTCACGATCCTCAAACAACCCCTGCCACTCCACACCGGCCGGACAGCGGTAGCGGCACACCACGGCGATCAGGTCTTCCGCGCTCGCCTGGTTCTTGTACCAGAAACAGACGCCCGCGCGCAGCCACGCCACCGCGCGGGCAAGCTGGTCAACACGGGCGCCATGCGCTTCGATGGTCGCCGCCACGTCAGCCAGTTCAGTCAGTCGTTCCTGATCCGCGGCCACACCGCGCTGGCTGAGCAGCATCTGCAACACGGCCGGGCCGCAGTGATGCTCAGAAATCTGGCAGACGCGAGGCAGCGCGAGCGGGCGCGGGGGCTCCCCGCCGCTACATGGCGTAGATTTGCCGGGCATGCTTTGTCATCAAGCTGGCGAGTATTCTGGAGAATTTGACCCCGTGCAGTTGCAGCACTTCGGTCATAGGCAAGCCCGGGTCGGGTCCAAAGGCGGTGTTGGGGTTGGCGTCGGTGAAGTAGGGCGTACCCGTCGTCGCGTCGATGCGCACGTCGAACTTGGCGTAGTCCCGACAGCGCAGGATTTCAAAGGCGCGGCGCGCGTACCATGTCACGGCCTCGGCGACGGCGGGTTCCGCCGTAGTGTAGTGATAGCAGTCCGGATCGTCGTAGCTCTCGAAGCTGGTGAAGTAATACTTCCGGCTCTCGCTCTCTTTGAAGACCTTCTGGGCGCAGAAGACGTGCACCTGCTCGCCGTCGTCAAACGCGACCACCGTAATCTCAGGGCCCTCGATGAACTGCTCGACGATCACCGGTAGCTTATAGGTCGCGATCAGCGCGTCGGCCCGCTCTTGCGCCTCGTCGTAGCTCTCCTTCACAGCGGCTTCATCGATGCCCACGCTACCGCCACCCTCGTTGAGCTTGACGATCAGGGGCAGATCCAGATCCTCGCGAATCCGCGTCCCGCGCCGGGTGACGAATTGGAAGGGTGGCGTCGGCACGTCGTTGGCGTCGAGCAACTCCTTGACCAGGTTCCGGTCGTTGCCGATCACCAGGCCGCGCATCCCGGCGCCGGTGTAGGGCACGCCGGCCAGCTCGAGCGCGCCGGGAATCGACACCTGCAGCGCGTCGCTCCCCCGTAGGGTGTCCACGAGGTTCAAGACAAGGTCCGGCTGGTCGACCAATAGCTTTGCCATGAAGTAACGATCGGCCCGGTACGCTTTGGCTTTCAGTCCCAGCTTCTTGAGGGCCGTCACGACGTCCTTCGCGCGCTGCTCGACCTCGACTTCGGCCTTGTAGGCCTCGGGAGTCGGGAACCACTCGCTCTTGACATGCGAGTACGCCACCGCCACCAGACGCAGCCGCTTCATAGCAGCCTTGTCTACCACGACACGCGACGGCCGCTTGCCAGCCCGCGGGTTGCGGACCTTCGCGATCGCCGTCACATCTGTGGTCATCACACCCTGGTCATCCCCTTCAGCGGATCCACTTGAATCTATCACACTTCACCATAGCGGCACTGCGTGCTTTCTTAAATCAGCGGCATCTCGGCAGGGAGAAGCTGGCGTGCAGTATACACCAGACCCGACAGGAATCCGAATAACCCTGGAGATCTGGGCGCAGGAACTGAGCGATGTCATGGACGCCTGGGCGTATAATCAAGCAAGCATGACGGAATCGTCGACCTACCGAAAGGGAACACACCGAAGATGACCACTTCACGCGAACGCGTCCTCCAGGCTTTGAGTTTTCAACCCACCGATCGCGTGCCCCGCGATCTCGGCGGGATGCGCTCGACCGGCATCAGCGCCTTCGCCTATCCCAAGCTCGTGGCGGCGCTCGGTCTGCCGCCACGGCCGCCCAAAGTCGAGGACACGGGGCAAATGCTCGCGCTGCCCGACCTGGATGTGCTGGAGGCGTTGGGCTGTGATGTCGTCTCGATCCTTGATGGCGCGACGAACGCCTTCAAGCAGCCCGATTTGTGGAAGCCCTACGACTTCAACGGCCGGCTGCCGGGCATGGTGCGTAACCCCGCGGCGTTCCAGACGCAACCCGATGGCACCATCCTCCAGGATCGGCGCCGCATGCCGCCGAGTTCCTACGTGTTCGACGAGGAGCATGGCGGGCAGCCGCTCAACATCGCCGGCGATCTACCCAAGCCCGATCTGGAGGAAGTCAAACGCAATCTGGCCGCGCGCGAGGTGCGCGACGAGCAGATCGTCGCACTACGCGAGCTCTGTCGCCGCGTGCGCGAGTCCACCGACCGGGCCATCTTTCTCAACACCGGCGCGTTGAGCACGCCGATCTGCATCCACGGTTGGGGCGGACTGGCGGTCTTCCCGATTATCTGCATCACCGAGCCGGATTTTGTCGTTGAGTTACACGAGCTCGCTACCGAGCACGCGCTGAAGAACATCCGCGCGCTGCTCCCGGAGATCGCGCCCTATGTGGACATCATCATGATGGCAGCCGACGACTGGGGCACGCAGAACAGCACCATCGCATCGCCAAAGGTCTTCCGCACCCTCTTCCTGCCCTACCGCCGCCGCATCAACAACGAAGTGCACCGCATCGCGCCCCAGGTGAAAACCTTCCTCCACTCCTGCGGCGCGATCTACACGTTGATCGACCTGGTGATCGAGAGCGGATTCGACATCCTCAACCCGGTGCAGTGGACGGCCGGGAAACAGGGTTACCGGGCATGGAAGGAGCAGGCGAAGGGGCGCATCACCTTGTGGGGCGGCGGCGTCCACTCGCAGGCCACGCTGCCGCTGGGGAGCGTCGAGGATGTCGAACGCGAAGTGCGCGAGGTCGTGCCGGTGATGGCTGACGGCGGCGGGTACGTCTTCTGCAACATCCACAACATCCTGGCCGAGATTGCGCCTGAGAAGGTGATCGCAATGTACCGAGCCGCGGAGTAGGGAACCATGAATTCTCGCGAGCGACTTCTGACCGTCCTGCGCGGCGGCATCCCCGACTGCGTGCCGGTGGCGCCCGACTTCTCGAACATGATCCCGGCGAAGCTGACCGGCAAGCCATTCTGGGATCTCTATCTTTACAACGACCCGCCCATCTGGGAGGCGTACATCGCCTGCGCAAAGCATTTCGGCATCGACTCCGTCATGGACGGCTACTTCCCGCTCACCTTCCCGGAAGAAGTCGTGGATGAGGGTTGGGAGGATTATATCGTCTTCCGCAGCGCCGAACGCATCGTCACGCAGGCCGGCCGCATGGACAATGGCCGGATGATCTGGCAAGAGACGGTCAATGTCTACTACGTGGCCGACCCACCCACCCGCCGTGTGCCTCCCGCCAAAATCGGCCTGCCATCCGTCCCCGCACGTTGGGAACCCATCGAAGGGCGCAAGCCGGTGGATAAGGGGCCGGAGGGCCTGAAGCGGATGAAGGAGTTGATGGGCGACCAGGGCATCGTCGGCGTCTTCGTGGCGGGCACGGCGGTTCTGGGCAGCATCGAGGATATCTATCGCTATTATGACAACCCAGATCAGCATCAGCGATGGGCCGAGGAGCGGATCGAGAAGGCCGTGACCCGCTTCAATCGGGTGATGGCGCTCGATGTCAAACCGGATTTCCTGTGCGTCGGCGGTTCGGGCACGCTCGTGTTCCAGACGCCGAAGATTTTCCGGCAGCTTGCGCTCCCCGCCGTCAAGAAGGTCATCGAGTTGGCCGCTGCGGCGGGCATGATGACCCACATCCATTCCTGTGGGCCGGAGCGAACCCTGGTCAAGATCATGGCCGAGGAAACCGCGCTCACAGTGATTGACCCGTTGGAGATCCCGCCGATGGGCGACTGCGACCTGGCCGAAATCAAGCGACTCTGGGGCCACAAGCTGACCCTCAAAGGCAACCTGCACACCACGCAGACGATGTTGATGGGCACGCCCGATGATGTGATCGCAGCCGCCCGGAAGGCGATTGACGATGCAGCCGACGGCGGCCGCTTCATACTCTCGACCGGCGACCAGTGCGGCCGCGACACGCCGTTCGAGAACCTGGCTGCGATGATCGAGACCGCGCGGACGTATGGCAGGTACTGACCTGCCATATACTGAGGGAGGAGCACATCCATGAGCCGCAACGACCAGTGGTGGCAGACCGGAATCATCTACCAGATCTACCCGCGCTCATACCAGGACAGCAACGGAGACGGCGTGGGGGATCTGCCGGGCATCGAGGCCCGGCTTGACTACGTGCGAAGCCTGAACGCCGGCGCAGTATGGTTATCACCGATTTACCCATCGCCCATGCGCGACTTCGGCTACGACGTAGCCGACTACTGCGCCGTCCATCCGCTCTTCGGGACGCTGACCGACTTCGACAGACTGTTAGCCGAAGTCCATGGCCGGGGCATGAAGCTGATCCTCGACTTAGTGCCCAACCACACCTCGGACGAACACCCGTGGTTCATCGAGAGCCGAGCCAGCCGCGACAACCCGAAACGCGATTGGTACATCTGGCGCGATCCCGCGCCGGACGGCGGGCCACCGAACAACTGGCTGAGCTACTTCGGCGGCCCGGCCTGGACGTTCGACCAGCAGACCGGACAGTACTACATGCACCAGTTCGTCACCCAGCAGCCAGAGCTGAACTACCGGCATCCGGCCGTCGTCGCCGCGCTGCGCGACAGCATGCGCTTCTGGCTCGACCGCGGGGTGGACGGCTTTCGAGTGGACGTCATCTGGCTGATGATGAAGGATCCGCTCTTCCGCGATGAGCCGCCTAACCCGACCTGGGATGGCGTCAACCCGCACAATAGCCTGAAACACATCTACACGGCCAACCTGCCGGAGGTGCACGGCCTGATTCGCCAGATGCGTGAAGTGCTGGACGACTATGCCGACCGGATGATGGTGGGCGAGATCTACATGCCGAATGAGGACCTGGTCACATATTACGGAGGTCCTGCAGGCAACGAATGCCACCTGCCGTTCAACTTCCAGCTCATCCACGCGCCCTGGGATGCGGCCGCGGTGCGGCGCATGGTGGATGGCTACGAGGCGATCCTGCCGGTGGGCGCCTGGCCCAACTGGGTGTTGGGCAACCACGACCAGCATCGTCTGGCGACGCGCATCGGGCCGGCCCAGGCCCGCGTCGCCAGTATGCTCCTGCTGACGCTGCGCGGCACGCCCACCTGCTACTACGGGGACGAGATCGGCATGGAGAATGTGGCCATCCCGCCGGAGTTGGTGCAGGACCCGCCGGCGCTGAACCAGCCGGAGATCGCGCACCTCGTCGGCCGCGACCCGGAGCGCACGCCGATGCAGTGGGACGCGTCACCGAACGCGGGCTTTGCGCGTGCGGGTGTGCGCACGTGGCTGCCCGTGGCTGACGATTATGTCACGCGCAATGTGGCTGTGCAGGATCAGGACCCGACCTCGATGCTCAGCTTCTACCGGGCGTTGACCGCGCTGCGCCAGGCAACGCCGGCCCTGACGGTCGGTGCTTACCGGTCGGTGGACGCGGGCGCGTCGGATGTGTTCGCCTATGTGCGCAACGAGGCTACGACGCGTTTCTTGGTCGTGCTGAACTTCGGGGGTGAGGCCCGGCGACTCGATCTCTCGGCCGTGGCAGAGCAGGCGGAGGTCGTGCTGTCCACGCGCATGACCCCCGTCCCACCCACGGCGCTGGCGGCCCTGGACCTGCGCCCAAACGAGGGCCTCGTCCTGCGTTTGCCGGATAGTGAGGATTAGGATGTCTACCCAAACGAGCGATGCCATACGGGTGCACGTGATTGCGTCGCAGCACCTCGACGTCGCGTGGCTGTGGACGCGCGTGCCGCAGGGCGAGGACTTGATGCGGCAGTGCTTTGAGATGGCTGCCGACATGATCGAGGCTGACCCCACCGGTCGCTTCGTTTTCTCGCGCTCCACGGCCTGGTCCTTCTGGATCGTGCAGCAGCGCTATCCGCAGCTCTTCGAGCGGATACGCCGGCACGTGGCCAGTGGACACCTGGAGTTGTGCGGAGGTGAGTGGGTCGAGCCGGATCACCTGATCCCCGATGGCGAGTCACTCGTCAGGCAGATGGCTCTGGGGCAGTGGTATTTCCAGGCAACCTTCGGCAAGACCGCGCGCGTATGCTGGGACCCGGACGTCTTCGGCCACCCCAACACGCTGCCTCAGATCGTCCGCAAGGCCGGGATGGGCGGCTACTACTTCCATCGCTGCCGCCCGCGCGATGCCGAGGGTAACCCGTTGCACCAGTTCATCTGGGAAGGACTGGATGGCAGTACGATCGCCGGCCTCTCGGGGCAGTGGATCGGCAAGCCCGAGCCCGCCCGCCTACGCCAGGCCGCCGCCGAAGACGCTCGCACCGGTCTGCCGGCAACTCACGTCGTATGCGGCGCCAACTCCGACCGGCGGATCACGATGACCCCAGCATGGCTTGCCCTGCCGGACGAATGGCAGGCCGACCCAGAACTCTCTGACTGTCACTGGAGCACGGCCGGCGCCGCGCTGGCCGACATGCTGGGGTATGCAGACAGGCTCCCCCTCGTGCGCGGCGAGCTGGGCTTCTCGTACACCGGCACCTACACCTCTAGCCGGCACAACAAGCGGTGGATCCGCCGGCTGGAATCCGGCCTCGTGCAGGCTGAACAACTCGCCGCCTGGGCCGCCCTCCACCGCTTCCCCTATCCGGCCGAGCAACTGACGCAAGGCTGGCGCGATCTGTGCGTGAATCAATTCCACGACATCGCGTGCGGCTGTTCCTATGCCGAGGTGCATCGAGAGGATAGGGTGCTATTCGAAGAGGCGGCGCGGCGTGCAGGTTGGGTCACCGAGCAGGCGGCGGCCTTTCTTTGCCACCTTTTACACGCCCACCGGGCCGCCACATCCGCAGAGGATCGGGCCTATGCGGTTTTCGATACGGTCGCGTGGCCCCACATCACGCCGCTGATCCTGCCAGTCCAGACCCAGGAACCCGTTACTGTCAGCGACGCGAACGGCACCTGTATACGAGCACAGCGAATCGTCCAGGACGACGGAAAGCCCGGTATGCTGATCCTGCACGAGGCGGACGGCGCATGCCTGGCCGAATATCATCTGACCCCAGGCGGGCCGGACGAGGATGCCGTCGCACTTGCGCAGCCCTACGTCTTGGAGAACGAGCTTCTGCGTATCGAATTCGACCCGATAACCGGCGAGATCGTGCGCCTGACCGACAAGCGGACGCAGACGGAATGCCTGCCGCCCGGCGGACGTGCGAACCGCCTGGTCTTCCTGGAGGAGGCGAACCTGATCCCGGGCGGGCCAGAGCACTCCTGGCAACCGTGGAATATCCAGTACACGGGGCGAAAGCTTCCGGATGGCACGGTGACGCGGATCGAGGTGCGCGAGGTCGGTCCCGTGCGAGGGGTCATCCGAATCGAGCGCCGGGTGCAGTTGGCGGCAGACCTCCCAGTGACGCGGATCGTCCAGGATATCATGCTCTACCGGGCCAGCCCACTCCTGCACTTTGCCACGCACGGTGAGTGGCACGCCCGCCAGGTCATGCTGAAAGCGGCCTTCGACCTGCCGTTTCCGGCCACCAGGGTGATGGTAGAAGCGCCCTACGGCGTGGCCGATCGGGCGCCACACGGCGAAACGCGGCACACCGGCGACGCGGACAACCTCCTGGAAGACCGGCGATCCCCCGGCGTGGCCGTCCCGGAACCCGACCGCTACATGCAGAAATGGCTGGATATAACGGACGGCGGGCGCGGGATCCTGTTCCTCAACAACGGCCTCAACGGTTATCATGCGACCGCCTCTGAGCTCGGCCTGAGCCTGCTGCGCGCGCCGTTGATGCGGCCGGAGCGTGACGAGATCATCGGCCTGGGGGCGTTTGATCTCAGCTATGCCCTGATGCCCCATGCTGGCGACTGGCGATCCCTCAACGCTCCTCGGTTGGGCTATGAATTCAACACTCGCCCCATCGTCGCGCCGATCCAGGATGGCCGCAATGACGGCGTGGGATGCGCCTGGTGGCGGGTGGTCGCCGAGCGGACACCGCCCATCGTCCGTTTCCTCAGCGTTGATGGGCCGGGCATCCTCCTGACCGCCGCCAAGCACGCCGAGTCGGGGGATGCGCTGATCGTGCGCCTGTTTGAGTCGCTGGGGCGTGCGACAAAGGCCACCCTGATATGCCCGACCGAGGTCGAGTCCGCCGCAGAGTGCGATCTCTTGGAGCGGCAGTTGGACGATCCTGCTTGCGCACTGGACTCACCCGCCGAGGTGCGCGTGGACGGTGCGAGGCTGGAGCTGTGCTTCACGCCGTTCGAGATCAAGACCGTCCGGGTCCGGCTGCGGGAGAGAGCAGCCGGCGCTGAAACGCCGGGCTGAGCGGGTCAGCTCGGCCGGACAGATAAATGCTTCAAATAAGGAGTGAACGATGTCCACCATCCCGGAAATGCTCGAAGCCCTGAAGGGGTTCGACACCCCTTCAGTCACCAACGTCGTCGCCACATACCCCGAAAGCCCGCTGTGCCTGGGGCTCTACAACCCCTGGTCGCAGAACTGGTACACGGATCAATCCATCCGCTGCATGTACCCGGAGATGGGGCCGGTGGTGGGCTACGCCGTGACGGCCGTCTACGGCCTGCCCGACCCCAACTTCAAGCGACTCTCTTTCATGGATGTCATCGACGCGCTCGACGCTTCGCTCAAGCCTACCATCTTCGTCTTCGAGCAGCGTTTCCCGCCGGAGCTTGCCGGCAAAGTGGGGCTGTCCGGCGGCAACATGACCACCGCGATGAAGGCGATGGGCTGCGTCGGCGCGATTTCCAACGGCCCATCGCGCGATATTGATGAAATCCGGCCGATGCGCTTTCAATACTTGCTCAGCGGCATCACACCCGGCCACGGCGCGATGGCGATCCATGCAGTCAACGTCCCGGTAACGGTCGCCGGCATGGACGTCGCGCCCGGTGACATCATCCACATGGACGAAAACGGCGCGGTCAAATTCCCGGCCGACAAGCTGGAGGCGGTCCTGACCAATCTGTACAAGCTGCGCGATGAAGAAACTGGCCGGATGGGTGCGTTGCGCCATGCGAAGAGCGCGGCGGAAGTGCGCGCGATCTTCGCAGGCCATTCGTATACGCAGGCTCCGCAACCCAAGCCATGACGGCGGAAGGGGTAGGACAGATGAAAATTACCGACGTTCAGGCGTGTATCATCGGCAGAGAAGAACCGCACAGCGGCGGTTGTGTGTGGACTTTCGTGCGAGTGTATACCGACGAGGGGCTGGTAGGCACGGGCGAGTGCAATTCGGCGGCGGCGGGCGCGTCCGGCTTTGCAGTCAAGCAGGCTATCGCCGCGATGAAACACCTGCTGATCGGCAAAGACCCGCTGGAGATCGGCCCGCTCTGGGAGCTGCTGCGCCGGCGCGGGCGCTACGGCGGCACAACGAATGCGCCGCTCATCTTCGCGCTGACCGGCATCGAGAACGCGCTCTGCGATATCGCCGGCAAGGCGCTCGGCGTGCCGATCTACAGGCTCTTGGGCGGCAAGTTCCGCGACAAGATCCGGCTCTACGCTGACCTGCACGCCGGCGACGAAGAGACGCCGCAGGCCTATGCCGAAAAGGCCGCGCAGGTCATCGGCGACGAAGGGTACAGCGCGATCAAGTTCGATGTGGATCACACCGGGGTGGGCAAGCTCGATCCCTGGAACTGGACAGTCGGCGCGCAGGAGATGCACCACATCATCAACCTCGTCACAGCCACCCGCGAGGCGATCGGCTTCGAGGTTGATCTGGCGATAGATTGTCACGGCCAGTTCGACGTCGGCTCCGCTATCACACTGGCGAAGGCGATGGAGCCGCTGCGCCTGCTGTGGCTTGAAGAACCGGTCCCGGCCGAAAACATCGATGCGCTGGCCCAAGTGAAGGCCTCGACCAGCACCGTCATCTGCACCGGCGAGAACCAGTACACGCGTTGGGAGTTCCTGGAGCTCTTGCAGAAGCACGCCTGCGATGTGATCATGCCCGATCTGGCCAAGGCCGGCGGCATCATGGAGGCCAAGCGCATCGCCGACATCGCCGACGCCTTCTACGTCCCCATCGCGCCACACAACGTCTCGTCGCCGCTGGGCATGATGGCGGCCTGCCACGTCTGCGCCGCTGTGCCCAACTTCCTGGTGCTGGAATTTCACGGCCGCGAGATCCCCTGGTGGAGCGACCTCTGCGATGGCGACAAGCCCTTCATCCGCGACGGCTGGATGCACCTCTCGGAACGCCCCGGCATCGGCGTGGAGCTGAACGACAGGGTGGCAAAGTCGCTGCTGTGGCGTGGGGACACCTACTTCGATTAGGATCCGGCGTCTGCGCTTTGACGGCGGTCATCGCATCATGGTCATCATGGAAACGAATCGGGCGGAGGACAATATGGCGTGCATCCCTGACAGCCGTTCAAGCGGCAAACTCCCGCATATCCTGATCTTCAACCCCGACCAGTGGCGCGTAGACGTGCTGGGCCACATGGGCAACCCGGCCGCGCTCACGCCTGTACTCGATCACTTTGTCCAGACCGAAGCCGTCTCCTTCCGAAACGCGTTCTGCCAGAACACCGTCTGCACGCCCAGCCGCTGCTCCTTCATGACCGGCTGGTATCCGCACGTGCGCGGGCACCGGACAATGTTCCACATGCTGCACCCCGAGCGCGGCGAGCCGGTGCTGCTAAAAACGCTCAAAGAGAACGGCTACCATGTCTGGTGGGGTGGCAAGAACGACCTGACGCCGGCGCAGGACGGCTACGAAACCTTCTGCGATGTGAAATACAAGCCTGTTGAACCGACCAAACCGATGTGGGAGATGGATCGGGAAGCCGAGTGGCGCGGAGAGCCTGGCAGTGACACCTATTATTCGTTCTACGTTGGCCCACTGTCCACTGGCCCAGAAGACCATTACCACGATGGTGACTGGGCTAATGTGCTGGGCGCGGTAGATCTGATCCGCAACTACGACGGCGATCAGCCGTTGTGTATCTACCTGCCATTGACCTATCCGCATCCCCCCTACGGCGTGGAGGAGCCGTGGTACGGCGCGATTGACCGGGGCAAGCTGCCGCCGCGCCTGCCCACGCCCGACGGCTGGCAGGGCAAACCGAGTCTGCTCAAGGGGATCTGGGAGCGGCAGGGGCTGCAGACGTGGACGGAGGAGCGCTGGGCCGAACTGCGCGCCACCTACTACGGAATGTGCGCCAGACTCGACCACCAGTTCGGGCTGCTCCTGGACGCGCTGCGCGAGTCCGGGCGATACGACGACACGGCCATCTTTCTTTTCGCCGATCATGGCGACTTCACCGGCGACTACGGGTTGGTGGAGAAGACCCAGAACACATTCGAGGATTGCCTGAGCCGTGTGCCGTTCATCGTCAAACCTCCCGCCGGTGCACCGGTCAAGCCGGGCATCCGCGACGCGCTGGTCGAGTTGATCGACTTTCCAGCGACGGTCGAAGCATTGACCGGCATCACGCCGGGCCACACCCACTTCGGTCGCTCACTGCTGCCGGTGTTAGCCGGTGAATCGGAGACGCACCGCGATGCCGTCTTCTGCGAAGGAGGCCGGCTGCACGGCGAGACACACTGCATGGAGCTGGAGAGCAGCTCATCGCAAACGCCGAGTGGTCTGTATTGGCCGCGCGTCAGTCTACAGATCCGCGAGGGGCCAGAGCACACCAAAGCCGTCATGTGCCGGACGGCCGACTACAAGTACGTGCGCCGGCACTACGAGCAGGACGAACTCTACGATCTACGCGCCGATCCGGGCGAGTTGAACAATCGCGTGGATGATCCGACCCTGGCTGGAGTGCTCGCCAGCCTCAAAGACCGGCTGCTGACCTTCTATCTGGAGACCGGCGACGTCGTGCCGCATGATACAGATCGGCGTTGGTAGGAGGGGAAGGTAAGGAAGACACTATCATAGGAACGCGGAGGCGCGGTAAAATCTCCGTACCGTTGCCGCGATCGGGGCCGCGTGTCGATGTATGGCGGTTGCACCTGCCACACTTTCGGCATCCGACAGAGGGATCGATCATACGTGCGGTGACGCGGGGGAGAAATAGCCATGAGCGTATCCTTCCAAGTGCTGTGTTTGGTCTGCCTCGCGCTGGCGATCGTGTCGTGTGCGCCGGCGCAGGTCACAACCGAGGCGCCTGCGCCAACTACCGTGGCGGCTGCCCCGCCTGCAACACCGCTCTCAGCCGCGCCTGCTGCGACCGCCGGGGCCACCGCCATCGCGACCATTGCGGCGTCCGCCACATTCGCGCCTACGGCCACCGCTGCGCCAACACGAACCGCGCCACCGACGATAGCGCCACCGACCCTCGTGCCCACCGCGACGCCGGCGCCTACGGCGGCCGTCACGTGCAAAACACCGCTCTCGCTCACGCCCAGCCAGACCGAGGGCCCGATGTACCTGGCCAATCCGCCGCAGCGCTCGAACTTCCGCACGGATGCAGCCAACGCGGGCGCGGAGCCGATCCTCCTGGCCGGACGTGTGCTGACGCCGGACTGCAAGCCGATCGCCAACGCGCGCGTCGACGTCTGGCACACCGACGCCAAGGGCAACTATGATATGAGCAAGACCTACGCCTCGCGCGGCTACATGCTGACCGACAGCGAAGGGCGGTACGAATTCGCGACCATCTTGCCAGCCATCTATACCGGCAGAACCGCGCACATACACGTCAAGATCACCCCGCCCGGCGGGAAGACCCTGACGACCCAGCTCTACTTCCCGAACGAGGCGACAAACAAGGGGGACGCGATCTTCGATCCAAAACTCCTGGTGAGGCTCGACGAGACGCCCCAGGGCAAGCGCGCCTCGTTCGACTTCGTCGTTGGGCCATGATGCGCAGCGTGCCGGGCGCCGACGACCTTCGTCGTCTGGAAAGCCTGCCGCATCGCGTATCAGCAAACCACGGTGAGACCGCCGGGCATCGAAATTCCCCGGCGGTCTTTTCTTGCCACTGGCCCGGTTAGCGCATAGAATGGATCTGCGTTATCCCTACGACGAGGATGCCTATGAAGAACCCATCGCGACTGACCGGAAAAGTCGCACTGATCACTGGCGCCAGCCGCGGGATCGGCCGCGCGATCGCGTTGCGACTGGCCGCCGAAGGCGCCGATGTGGTTGTGAACTATCACAGTCACGATGATGAAGCGCAGGAAGTCGCCGAAGCGATTCGGCGGGGAGGCCGCCGGGCACTGGTCTGGCAGGCGGATGTGGCAGATCGCAACGCGGTCGCGCGCATGTTTGCGGCCGCGATCGAGCAGCTCGGCGGGATCGACATCGCGATCGCCAACGCGTATTTCTCAAGTCGTGCCCCCGTCATCGAAGCCCAGTGGGAAAACGTCCTGCGCACGTTGGCAGTGACGCAGTTCGGCGCCTTCCACACCTGCCAGATGGCCGCGCAACAGATGGTGCGCCAGGGTCGCGGCGGCAAGATCGTCATCATCAGTTCGATTCATGAGGAAATCGCTCACGCCAACAGCGCGCCCTACAACATGGCTAAGGCCGCGATCAATCACCTGGGACGCACGATGGCGGTCGAACTGGCCGCCCACCACATCAATGTCAATTTGATCAATCCCGGCTGGATCGATACCCCCGGCGAGCGGGCCTTCGCCACCGAAGAGGAGCTCGCAGAAGGCGGCAAGTCCATCCCGTGGGGGCGACTCGGCCGACCGGATGAGATCGCCGCGGCGGTCTCTTTTCTGGTCAGCGATGAGGCCGACTACATCACAGGCGCCACGCTGCGCATTGATGGCGGCCTGGTACTGACGTGATCGGAACCTATCCGCCTGCGCTTTCCCGGCACTTGCCTCGTTGCCCGTGAGGAGGAACATGACCATCGACCGATATCCCCCCATCAACCCGCGTTTCCCGCACATGCTCCATGGCGGTGACTACAATCCGGACCAGTGGCCAGAGACCGTGTGGGACGAGGACATGCGCCTGATGAAACTGGCGCACTGCAACACCATGACCGTGGCGATCTTCGCCTGGACCAAGCTGGAGCCGGCCGAGGGCCAATTCGAGTTCGGCTGGCTGGATCGCGTGATGGATCTGCTGGCCGACAACGGCGGCTATGCCGTGCTGGCGACGCCATCGGGTGCGCGGCCGGCATGGCTGGCCGCCAAATATCCGGAGGTGCTGCGCGTCCGGCCCGACCGCGGCCGCAACCTGTTCGGCGTCCGCCACAACCACTGCTTCACCTCGCCGGTTTATCGCGAGAAGACGGCCCTGATCAACGGTAAGCTGGCCGAGCGCTATGCTAACCATCCGGCGCTGCTGGCGTGGCACCTCTCCAACGAGTACAACGGTGAGTGCCACTGTGAGCTGTGCCGGGCCGCGTTCCGGACGTGGGTCAAGACGAAGTATGGCACGCTCGACGCGCTCAATCACGCCTGGTGGACCGGCTTCTGGAGCCACACCGTCACCGACTGGGCGCAGATTGACCCGCCCTCCCCCATCGGCGAGACGTCGGTGCACGGGCTGAACCTCGATTGGAAGCGTTTCGTCACCGATCAGACGACCGATTTCATGCAGGTCGAGATCACCTCACTGCGCCAATTCACGCCCGATGTGCCGATCACCACCAACATGATGGGCACGTTTCCGGGCCTGAACTACTGGCGGATGGCGCCCCACCTCGATGTGATCTCGTGGGACAGCTATCCGATGTGGCACAAAGGGGACGACGTGGCGCTGGCATCCGATATCGCATTCGTCCACGACATCAACCGCTGTCTGAAGGGCGGTAAGCCGTTCATGCTGATGGAGAGCGTGCCGAGCGCCACCAACTGGGTGCCCGCAGCGAAAGTCAAGCGGCCGGGGATGCACGCGCTCTCCTCGCTGCAAGCGGTCGCGCACGGCTCCG
Organism: Anaerolineae bacterium; assembly: GCA_025454565.1. Classification (GTDB taxonomy): domain Bacteria; phylum Chloroflexota; class Anaerolineae; order CG2-30-64-16; family CG2-30-64-16; genus JALOOE01. Next base: position 1,285 of record JALOOE010000005.1, on the reverse strand, counting down.
ACACCGTGCAATACTTCCAGTGGCGCAAGAGTCGCGGCTCGGCCGAGAAGTTCCACGGCGCAGTGGTGGATCACGTGGGGCATGAGGGCACACGCGTCTTCGGCGAAGTGGCCGACCTGGGCCGCATGCTGGAGCGGCTTGATCCGGTGGTCGGCACGACCGTGCGGCCCGATGTCGCCATCGTCTACGACTGGGAGAACAACTGGGCGATGACCGATGCACAGGGGCCGCGCCGCGGGGACAAGGGCTACCTGGACGACTGCAAACGCCACTATCGGGCGTTCTGGAAGCGCGGCATCCCGGTCGATGTGATCGACATGGAGCAGGACTTCTCGTCTTACAAGCTGCTGATCGCGCCGATGCTCTACATGGTGCGGCCCGGTGTGGCGGAGCGGATCGAGGCGTTCGTCAAGGCCGGCGGCGTCTTCGTCGCCACCTATCTGAGCGGCATCGTAGATGAGAATGATCTCTGCTTCCTGGGCGGCTGGCCGGGACCGCTGCGCGAGACGCTCGGCATCTGGGCCGAGGAGATCGATGCCCTGTATGAGCACGACGCGAACGCCGTCCTCCCCGCAGCCGGCAACGGGCTCGGTCTGAACGGCGAATACGTCGCCCGCGAGTTCTGCGACCTGATTCACGCCAAGACCGCGACTGTGCTGGCAACCTATGGCGCCGACTTCTACGCGGGCCGCCCCGCACTGACGGTCAACGAACTGGGCAAGGGGCGGGCATACTACATCGCTTCGCGCAACGACGAGCGCTTCCTGGACGATTTCTACGCCGCGCTTGGCGGGCAACTCAACCTGCTGTGCGCACTGAATGCAGAGCTGCCGTCCGGCATATCGGCCCAGCTCCGCAGCGATGGGAAGCGCCGCTTCGTCTTTCTGATGAATTTCAACCCTGAACCGGCCACGCTGGATCTGGGCTCTGCGTCCGTCACGGATCTATTGACGGGCACGACGGTGCAGGGGCAGACAGAGCTGTCGGGGTATGGTGTCGCCGTCCTGGCCGCCTGATCAGAAACAGAATGGGCTTAACTATCCGGCAAGGTTGGCGAGCTGGCAGCGGACAGTCGGGCGGTCGCCCGACTGTTGCGTTCTTCGCGCCTGCGCTCGGCGCGGGACTGTACTATCAGAAGTGGCGAATTTGGGGCGGGATCGCGCGCGTCTGCCGAGAGCGCGGGATTAATCTCCTCTACGTCGCAGGCGGGCAGTCAGACAGCACGCCGGCGGCGGCGCTCTATCAACTGGTCGATGACCGACTCGTAGACGGCATCCTGTCGTGG
>JALOOE010000243.1 GCA_025454565.1 Anaerolineae bacterium | reverse complement strand
GTCGCCAGCGGCACGATTACGCTATGCCAGAAATTCTTCGTTGCAGTGACCGGCGAGAAAAGCGACTTGGCGCTTATCATCACCACACTCGTCGTGGTCACCGCCTTTGAGCCGATAAAGTCGAGGATGCGCAGTTTTGTTGACGCTCGACTCAAGGAGATCCCCGATAACACGCGCAACTTGCGAGCCTTCGGCCACGATGTTCGCTGCTTCCTTGAGATGAGCGACCCCAAACTCGCGGCACAGCGCCTGCTCGATGAGGCTGCCAGAGGACTGCGGGCGCGATCTGGGGCGGTCAGTCTTCATCTCGACGGTCGGCTCCAGCCCATTCATACCGTAGGTCGTTGGCAAGGGGAGGCCTGGTTGTCCGTACCGCTGGAATCTGGAGGCGAGCGCTATGGTTTGCTTGTGTTGGGGCCACGGACGACGGGCGAGTCGTATACTCGACAGGAAGGAGAAATTGTGGCGCAGGTGGCGAGCGAGGTGGCGTGGGTTGTGCGCCGTGCGGCAGCGGCGCGTGTTGTTGCGGACCTTCAGTGGGTCGGCGACAGGCACGCTTCCGCAGGGCTTGGGGCGCGCAGCACACGCGCAGTCGGCTCAAATCACGAACAACCGCAGACTGCGGGCGGGCTAGGAGGCAAAGATGAACGGACAAGCTAATCTGATCACGGCGGAGCGGGCGTTGAGAGCGGTCTGGAACGGCGCCCGGCGAATAGACCGCGAGGCGCTGTATGCGCCTGGCTTCAGATTTCGTAATTTAGGCGAGAGAGATGACGAAACGGACTTATGGGGCCTGCGGAAACGGATCACCCACATGCGCGCAGCTCATCCTGACGGCCATTTGAGCGTGGAAGATGTGTTCGAATCCGGGGATCACTTCATCGCGCGGTGGACGTTTCGCATGGATGGACGCCTGGAATCAACGGCGCAGCGCAGCGCAGCCTCAACTGCACCGATAGCATGGACATGCGAACTCTACGTTCGTAACGGCCAAGTGGTCGAGATGTGTGAACTGGTTGGGCAACTGGTGGAGGTAAGTTAGGATGGGGCGCATCACCCTACGGTTGTTTGCTTATGCCTGCGGTGTGGCGCTCATTGGCGTGGTTTTATGATTTTTCGGATGGATCGACGTTGCTGACTGAGATGCGCACTTCGATCCTTGTACCTTTGCCGATCTCGCTCTCGATGCGGCAGATGCCGCCGAGCTGTTCCGCTCGCTCTTGTATGGAACGCAGCCCCATGTGACCTGGGGGTCTGACAGCCGGATCGAAGCCCACGCCGTCATCGACCACTTCCAGGATCGCCGTGCCGGGCATGTGGCGAAACCGGATTGCCACATGCCGAGCCGCGGCATGTTTGGCGATGTTGTTGGCGACCTCTTGCAGAATGCGATAGAGGGCTTCCTTGGCCTCCAGTGTTATCGCAGGTTCGGCGTCGAGCTCAGTCAGGACGTCAATGTGGTGTCGCGTTCTCAGGCGATCGGCTTCGCGCGTGAGCGCAGCAACGAGCCCTTCTGCTTCCAGAGAATCCGGGCGCAACTCGAATATCAGTGCACGCATCTCAGCGAAGGCCGTCTCGGCAAGTGAAATAACGTATTTGAGAGGTTCTTGGGCTTCCGCCGGACTGCGCTCGATCAGGGTGTGCGCGGTTCTGGCGCCCAGCACCATGCCGTACAAAGCCTGAGATACCGAATCGTGGAGCTCACGCGCGAGCCTTTGGCGTTCTTCCAGCACGGCCGCATGTTGCGCTCGTTCATACAGCCGGACGATTTCGATCGCAACGGCCGCCTGTTGGGCGAACGCCATAGCCAGGCGAGCATCCTGTTCGGTGAAACGCGCCGGCTGGCTATGGTCGATCCGAAGCACGCCAATTAGCTTTTCCTTGACGATCAGCGGCACGCCCAGCCAGGCATGCGATGCCGCAATGACGTCTAGCTCGTCCCTAGCCCACCCTGCCCGAACTGTGCTGGCCCAGGGTGTGTCGGCCCAAATATCTTCGATGATGACCGGGCCGCGTCGCTGAATAACTTGTAGATAGCCGGAGTCTCGGTCCAAGGGGATGATGCGATCCAACATCTCGGCGGGCACCGCGGCTCCCTGATATGCCACCATTTTCAGGTGTCCGTCTTCCAAGATCGCGATCCCCGCCCCCGTGCACTCCAGAACGGCTTTGAGTTGGGTCAAGATGGCGGACAACAGCGGCGCCAGCTCCAGCAGCGACGTCACATTGCGCGAAACCTCAAGTAAGGCGGCAATCTCGCCTGCACGCTCCGCGACTCGCTCTTCCAGTACGTGATATGCTTGCTTGCGTTCGGTGATATCGCGAAAGACCATGCTCGTTCTGAGGTTGCCGTCGCGATCTTTGAACACCGAGGAGGACACCTCTGCTTCGAATCGGGAGCCATCCCCGCGGATCAAGGTCAATTCCTTGCGGAACTGGCCGGTCCGGGCGCGCTCGTCCAGCGCCTCAGTCACGCGGGGATCCGCGAGATCGACAACGCCCGATCTTCCTGCGCGCCGGATCTCTTCCTCGGTCCGGCCCAATAGACGACATGCTTCTGGATTTGCGGCGAAAATGCTGCCATCTGGCGCGGTGAGGAGCACGGCGTCGATCGTGTTCTGAAAAAGCGCCCGATAGCGCGCCTCACTCTCTCGGAGGACTAGCTCAGCCTGTTTCTGATGGGTGATATCGGCGAAGGAGGCGACCACGGAATACGGCCTGGTTGCTCCGGAGCGAAATAGCGGCTGGGTGTTAACCGTCATCCAAACGCGCGTGCCATCCGCCCGGCGGACGGACATGACGACATCTGACATGGGCTGACCGGTGCGCAGCGTGACGCGGATCGGATGCTCCTCACCGGGAACCAGAGAACCATCCTCGTAGGTGGCTTGCCACCGCGGATCGAGTGAAGTCAGACCCATCATCTGGTCGCGCGTGAGGCCCAGAATGCGCTCCGCGCTGGCATTGCACGCGACGATGCGCCCGGTCGCATCTTGCATCACGATGCCTTCCGACATCGCGGTAACGATGGAGCGATAGCGCTCCTCGCTGTCGCGCAGCGCCTCCTCGGCGAGCGTGTGCTGGCTGACATCACGCACGGCGACGACAAGCAGCCTCTGTCCTGCCTCTATTAGCCGGGCGACGGTGATTTCTGCCGGGAACTCGCTGCCGTCTCGTCTTAAGCATAATGCCGGAAGGCGATCGGTCAGGTTGGCGAGGTGGACATCCACAGCGGCAAGTCGTTGCATCCGCCGTCCCAGCCCCTCATTTGAGTCTGTGAGCAGCAGCCTGGTCAACGGCTGGCCGCAGATCTCATCGGCGGCGTATCCGAAGGTTCGCTCAGCAGATCGACTGAAGTAAAGGATTGTGTGATTCCCATCGATGATGATTACGGCATCTGCCGTAAGGTCGAGGACTTCCGAGCGTAGAATAGTGTCGATGCTGGGAGGAAGATCGCGCATGCCGCCTCCTGTCAACTGCCAATTCGGTCGCTGCTTGAGGATGATGGCGGGTTCGTTGTTGCCGATAGTGTAGGCGATGTAGGCGTTGGCGTCAATATGGGCGCCGCGGTGCTTGCGAAGGTTGATTCCAGATCACTCGCGCGTGCCACTGCAAACCGTTCGGTGACGCGGAAGCACGCATCCATGCATCCACGCCGCATCGAACATCCCTGGTCGCGCAACCTGCACTGAAGCGCTGCGTATTGATTCGTGACTGTTGCGCCACGCAGCACCTACACGAGTTGAGGCGATCATGACTCCACTTACCACCAAGCGAAGCGCCCTGATCGGTGATCTCATGCTACTGATCGCCATTGCGCTCATCGATGTTCTTGTGCACGTTCTTTTCAGCGGGCAATACGGCTTTCACCGCGATGAGCTCGATATCGTGATGAACGCCCGCCAGTTGGACTGGGGTTATGTCGCCTATCCGCCCCTCACGCCGCTCCTGGCGCGCATCGGGTTGGAGCTCTTCGGGCCTTCGCTGGTCGGGTTGCGCCTCTTGCCCGCGCTCGGGCAAGGGATCGTGGTGGTGCTGACCGGCCTGATGGCGCGCGACATGGGCGGCGGTCGCCTGGCTCAGGCGCTGGCAGCGGTTGCCGCGGCGATTGCGCCCGTCGCGCTTACCGCCGGGTTGCTGATCCAGTATCTGTCATTCGACTACGTGTGGTGGGTGGTCGCCGCGTTTTGTGTCGTCCGTTTACTGAAGACGGAGGACCCTCGCTGGTGGTTGGGCGTCGGCGCGGCGATCGGGCTGGGGATGCTCACCAAATACACGATGGCTTTTTTCGCTGTCGGGCTGGCGGTCGGCGTCCTCCTGAGCTCGACGCGGCGTTGCCTGCGTTCCCCGTGGTTGTGGGCGGGCGCCGGTCTGGCTGTGCTGATCGTCCTGCCCAATCTGCTGTGGCAGGTTCGCCATGATCTGATCTATCTGCGCTTTGTGAGCGCCATCCACGCGCGAGATATCGCCTGGGGACGCGCCGCTGATTTTTGGCCGAACCAGTTCTACGTGAATGTGAATCCGTTCGCACTGCCATTCTGGATCGCCGGTCTCTACTTTGTTTTCTTCGCTGCGCCGGGCAAACGGTTTCGAGTCCTGGGCTGGACGTATCTTGTGGCGTTGGCCTTATTCGCGGCCACCCAGGGCCGCTTCTACTACATTGCGCCCGCATATCCAATGCTCGTGGCGGCGGGGGCTGTCTGGCTCGAGGACTGGTTGAGCCGGCGCAGCCCAAGGCGGGCTCGGGTGGGTCGGGGCGTGTTGATCGCGATGCTCACCAACAACATCAGCGGCGAGCTTCGTGAGATGATCGGCTGGCCTGACCTGGTCGAGCAAGTCGCAGCGATCTATCAGGGGCTGCCGCCCGAGCAGCGAGCGCGAGCCGGTATCCTGGCGGGCAACTACGGCGAGGCGGGCGCGCTGGATCTCTACGGGCCCGCGTATGGGCTGCCGCGGCCGATCAGCGGCGGCAACAGCCTGTGGGCGCGCGGTTACGGTAATCCGCCGCCCGAGACGGTGATCCTGGTCGGTTTCGATCGTGCATACGCCGAGCGCCTATTCCAGTCGTGCCGCCCCGCCGGTCAGGTTAAGAATCGCTACGGCGTGCGGAACGAGGAGACCGAGCGCCACAACTTCCTCTATGTCTGCGGCGCGCCGTGGCGTCCCTGGCCTGAACTCTGGCCCGACATGCAGTGGTTCCAGTGATACCCCAGGTGATCCGGTAACTGGGTTACTGCAATGTGGGAGGGCTAATTGCTGCGCAAATAGAATGCCTTGACCAGCACGACCACGCCGAGTCCGATCAGGACCATCGGGCCGAAGATCTGCCAGGGGATGGGCAGTCCGACGAGGAGCGGAATGCTGAAGAATAAGGCGGCGACGCACACTGCCGCGACATAGCGTCCCCGGAACGCGAGCCCTGCCCCAATGGCGATACCCAACACGACCATGATGCCCGGCCACCACCAGCCGGTGAGCGCAAGGACGCCGATACCGACCAGAATGAGGCCCCCAGTGATGCCGTTGCGCGCGCGACTTCTTTCCATTGCCGGAACTCCTTGTTATGATAAAGTGAGACTGAAGCGGATGATCTCTTCGTGGCACAATACGTCGTTGAACACTGTGGCTTGCGCTGGATCAGGCCCCTGATAGCGAATCGTAGCAGGGGGGGCGCGGGGCGCTTCGCGGCGTCTCAGAAACCCTCAATCGCCCCATTGTACTCGACCTCTGAGAGCTCCAGGTCGGCATAGGGCAGATCGCCGGCCGGCAACCTCCAGACTGCCTGGCCGCGCACCGGCAGGTTCAGACCGCCGAGCACGCCGAACTTCGTCATCGGCGTGGCCCACGTGTCGAGCGTGAAACTGCCCTTGTGCTCTCGATAGCGTTGAGCGACGAAATCGGTCAGCCGGCCCGCGTCGTCGAAGAACATGCGGGCGGTGACGCTCTTGCCGCAATCGGTGAAGGTCACGTCAGCCGAGCGGTCGTCGACGGCCTGCCAGGCGATATTGTCGCCCAGGAACGCGGTGGGGAACCAGGTCATCTCGTTAAGATAGCGCAACATGGTGCCCTGATCCAGTTCCTCGCCGCGGAAGTCAACCACCGTGAACAGTCCGGCCACCTTGCCGAACATGCGGCCGTGTCCCGCCTTGTAGGTGTCGTCGGCGGCCATCAACCACAGCCCCGCCATCTTGAATTGGGCTTTCCAGTGGAAGGCGGGCGGGTTGGTCGTGTAGAATTGCTCGGCGCGGATCGGCATCCACGGTTTGTCGGCTGCCATGCGGAATCGGCCGGCGTATTTTATGCGCACTGTGTCGATCCACGGCTTGCCCAGGACGCCGGTGTACGCCATGTAGCGCTGCACCGGCGCCGGCAGATCGCGGAGCATCTCTGCGGCGATGAGGCGCTGGTCGACTGGTTGTATATTGCTCATCGTACTTCCTTATGGGATTGGTGACTGATGGGGCCGGTGTGCTGTGTTCAGCCTGGTGCGCAGCCGCGACGCCGGACCCTTTCGCCCGCGGGCCGAGGAATTCTACGGCAAGCCTTGGTGTCGAGATTGACATAGGGCGTGTCAAGAAACAAGTTCCCGTTCTGGCTCGGTCGGAGACCGGCCAGAGCAGGAAGTTATACTTTGACAAGCCCATAGCTCGCCGTTCGAACGCCATTCTAGCCGAAGTCCGCGCGGAGTCAAAGGTGGCGTGGATGACCTGCCAGTTACAGCCAGCAGCTCGCCCCTGCCCCGTGCCCCTCTGCTCGCTCGTCACTCGTGGATGCCGTATCGCGAGCGCGGGCTGGAATTGCGCTTCGCATCTTGCATACATTTGACAAACCATGAACATCATGATATAACACTTTCGTCAGTGAGGCGCACGACTGCTTGGACGGCTTGCTGGGAAGTCATCGAGGTTTCGGGAGGCGACGCATGGCGATGCTGGTTCGGTTGGCTCTGGGTATGTTGGCGCTCGTCGGTCTGGCTGTGACGATCGGCCCCTTGCTCGTTTCAGCGCGGTCTCATGCAGGGCCGGCGCCGGCCCCGCATGAGACCGATCCCGATAGCCGTTTCATCGAGCTGAATGGCCTGAACATCCACTACAAACAAGCAGGCGGCGGTGAGCCGCTCATCCTGCTTTTGCACGGTTTCAGCGCCAGCACCTTTTCCTGGCGCGAGGTCATGCAGCCTCTGGCCGAGTTCGGCACGGTGGTGGCCTACGATCGACCGGGGTTTGGTCTGACGGAGCGGCCGCTGGGCAATGAGCTGAAGAACTGGCCGGGAGCGAACCCGTACGGGCCGGACGCGCAGGCCGACCAGATGGCAGCGTTGATCGAGGCATTGGGCTTCGAGAAAGCGATCCTGGTGGGCAACTCCGCCGGCGGCACCATCGCGATGCACGCGTATTTGCGACATCCCGAACGCGTCCAGGCGCTCGTCTTCGTGGATCCGGCGATCTATCGAGGAGGTGGCGCGCCAACCCGGCTTCGGCCGCTGTTGGAGATGCCGCTGGTGGATCGGGTCGGCGCGCTGGTTTCGCGCAGCCTGGCCGCTCAGGGCGATCGCCTCATCAAGCAGGCGTGGCACGACCCGGCGAAGGTCACACCCGAAGTGCTCGCCGGCTACCGTAAACCGCTGCAGGTGGAGAACTGGGACCGTGCACTCTGGGAGTTCACCCTGGCCGGCCGCGATCTCAAGCTGGGCGAGCGGGTCAAGGACGTGAAGGCGCCCACGCTGGTCATCACCGGCGATGACGACCGCATCGTGCCCACGGCGGACAGCATCCGCCTGGCGTCCGAGCTACCAAACGCTGAGCTCGTGGTGATGCCGAACTGCGGCCACTTGCCTCAGGAAGAGTGCCCAGGGCCATTTCTGGAGGCGGCAACACGGTTCATATCGCAACAACGCTCGACTGCCGCGAGCAGCCAAGCAGAAGGAAAAAGCGAATGGAGAGGATCGCACTGATTTGGGGCGCGGCGGGCGGCATTGGCCGAGCCATCGCCCTTCGGCTCAAGGCGGATGGGTGGCAGATCATCGCCATGAG
>JALOOE010000242.1 GCA_025454565.1 Anaerolineae bacterium | reverse complement strand
GATGAAGATCGTGGTGCCGCCCAGCAGACCCAAACCGTCGGTCAACATGCCGGTGATCGTGCCCGAGCGGTAGGCGATGCGCAATGCGTCGCCGAAATCGTGCATCGACGCCGCCGCGACACGGATGTTGCCCTGGACAGCCATACGCATGCCCAGTTGGCCGACCAGCAGCGAGAAGGTGGCGCCCAGGATGAAGGCGATCGCGCGCCCGAAGGCGATCACGATGCGAGCATTCTCGCCATACATCGCGATGGCCGCCGGAGTGGGCGGGGCGATCCACACGCTGGCAAAGAGCGCAAATGTCAGGATGACCATGAACGGCAAGATCGTCCGCAGTTGCTGGGTCAGATACGCATCCGCGCCATCCTTGATGGCAGTCCAAATGCGGATCATGGCCTCCGTCCCCTTGTCCTCAGACATCACATCGCGGCGCAGCCACCAGGCGTAGATCAAGCTGATGACAGCCACCACGAGCACACCATAAATGGCGGTGATCTCGAAGGGGGTCAAGTTCATCTGATACATGAGACTTAAGGTTCCTCCTTAGATGATGTGACCTGAAAATATCAGCAAACGAGCGGCGCTGCGTCCTCTTGAGCCGGCCACAGGAGGCGCGCATCGGCCGCGTCGTTGGCAGTCCAGATGAGATGGATCAAACACGGGGAAGGGGTCGCGCCTTGTGGACGAGATGCCCAACAGCCCATTCTAGCCCCTATTTCGGGCCATAATGAGATCGCATTCTAGCTGACATGGCGTGAGTTGTCAAATATCGAGCTTCCTTTCTGTAAGCCGTGTCACATACTCATCACGAGTGTTGGCTTTGACAACACCGCGCAGCCGTAGCATAATGTCGCCAGAGAAAGCATGATGCCACAAATGTCGATGACTGAAGACAAGTCGCTCCAGCGCAACACGGTCGTGGAACAACTGCCCGCGCCCATCCTGGTGGATACGCCGGCCGCGTTCGATGCCTTCCTCCAGGCCCTCTCCACGGAACATCGTCTGGCCCTGGATACAGAGTCAGATAGTTTATACCGCTATTTCTACAAGGTGTGTATGATCCAGGTCAGCACCGGCTCGATCGACTATCTGCTCGATCCGCTCCGGCTGCCCGATCTCCGACCGCTTGGGCAATTCCTGGCTGACCCGTCGGTCCAGAAGGTCTTCCACGCGGCGGAAAACGACATCCTCTTGCTCAAACGGGACTTCAAGTTCAGTTTCAACAACATCTTCGACACGATGCTCGCAGCGCGCATTTTAGGGCGGCGCGGCGTGGGATTGGCGGCGCTCCTCCGCGAGCATTTCGGCGTCGAGCTCGACAAACGCGTGCAACTGACCGATTGGGGGCATCGTCCGCTGACGGGCCAGCAGCTCAGCTATGCCCGCCTGGACAGCCGATTTCTGCTGCCGCTGTGCGATCTACTGACCGATGAGCTCCACGCAAAGCGCCGCTGGCGTGAGGCGCAGGAGGCGTTTGCCGATCTGCCCGATCTGCAATTCGTGGAAAAGCCGTTCGATCCGGAGGGGTTCTGGCGCAGCAAAGAGGTGCGCGATCTGCGGCCACCCGAACTTGCTATATTCCGTGAGTTGTACCTCTGGCGCGATCAGCACGCGCGAGCGCTCGATCAGCCGCCGTTCAAGGTGCTGTCGGATCAGATGCTCTTCGTCTTGAGCCAGGAGCAACCGCACAGTCTCGACAGCCTGCCGTTGCATCCGAATCAGACCAGGCGCTTCGGCGCGGCCATCCTGGCGGCGATTACCCGCGGGCGTGGGGCGCCGGTGCCGCAGCCGCCTGCACGGCGCACAAACGGTGAGGGCCGCCCCGATCCCGAGGTGACGGCGCGCTATGATCGCCTGCGAGCCTGGCGGACAAAGCGCGCCGCGGCGCGCGGTGTGGACCTCGATGTGATCCTCAATAACGAGACGCTGATGGCGGTGGCGCGCGCGTATCCCACTGATATGGATGCGCTCGCCGCGCTCGGCGTCATGCGATCCTGGAAGCTGGCCGAATACGGCCCAGAATTGCTGGCTATCATCGGCGACGGTTTCGGCAGTTGAGCGGGCCGGATTGAGCATGTACGACGATATCCATCTGGGCGATGTGGTGCGCATGCGCAAACCGCATCCATGCGGCAACAACGAATGGGATGTCGTGCGGCTCGGCGCCGACATCGGCATCCGCTGCCGCAAATGCAATCGGCGCGTGCTGCTGCCGCGCAGTCAGTTCGTCCGCCAGGTCAAGGCGCTGGTGCAGCGCAGCGAGCCTCCGGCGAGTCCGGCGGACCAATAACCGGGCAGTCGCAGCGCGACACGCCGCTGGAATAAGCATGACACAAGCACTCGACCGGGGGTTCCGCCCCGTTCTCTCGAACCCGAACTTTCGTTCACTGTGGGGCGCGCAATGGCTTGCGTTGATCGCACAGAACGCGATCAACTTCATCCAACTGATCCTCATCGAGCAACTCACCGGCTCAACGATCCACATCGGCCTGACGGTCGTGGCGTTCACGCTGCCCGGCGTGATTTTCAGCCCACTCGCCGGGGTGGTGGCCGATCGCTTCCCTAAGAAGTGGGTGATGGTGGCCTCCAACGCCTCACGCGTGGTGGTCGCCTTAGGATATGTGGTGGTCTTGACAGCCGCAAAGGGGCCGTGGCAGCTCCCGCTGATCTATGGGCTGACGTTTCTCATGTCGACCCTGAGTCAGTTTTTCGCGCCCGCCGAGGCGGCCATGATCCCGTTGTTGGTGGGTGAGAATCGCTTGATTGCCGCTAACGCGCTCTTTTCGCTGACAATCGTCCTATCGCAAATGCTGGGGCTCATTTTTCTTGGGCCGCTCATCGTCAAGATTGCGCGGCCAACGGGCGGCTTCATCGCGATCAGCGCCATGTACCTGGCTGCAGCCCTCTTGGTGGCGTCGCTGCCAAGTGATCGCCACCAACTCCGACCCCGGCCGGCGGGGCCCTCGCCCTGGCAGCAAATGTGGAGTGAGTTCAGGGAGGGTTTGTCTTTTATCGGCACCCAGCCGGCGATCAAGGCCGCCATCACGCAACTGGTGCTGATCATGACCCTGGTGATGATCATGGCGATGCTGATGCCCGGCTATGCCGCGCGTGTGCTCGGCATGTCGCCGGAGGACGTGGTGGTCGTGTTTGCGCCAGTGGGCGTGGGGATGCTCATCGCGACGGGGCTGGTGGGGCGTTGGGGACACGGTCTGCGCCGCATCGGCTTTGACTACATTGGGCTGTTTTTCGCCGGATTGGCCTTCATCATCATGGGCGTGTTGAGCCTGGGGTATCCGAAATGGCCGCATCCATTGCTCGCGGCCTTTCCCCAGGTAGACATCAGCCTCATCACCGCGACGATTCTGTTGGTGACCGTCATTGGCGTGTGTGTGGCTGCCGCCAACATCCTGGCGCAGACAACCGTGCAGCAGGATTCGCCTGCCTTCATCCGCGGTCGGGTGCTCTCTGTGCAGTTCATGCTCACGAACCTGGTGGGCATCGTGCCGATGTTGGTGTTGGGCGGGCTGGCTGACCTCATCGGCATCCCGCGCGTCCTGGAGATCGTCGGGATGGGCACAATCCTAATCATGGCGCTGAGCTTCGCGCTCGCCGGGCCGGCGGGCCGGCCCGCGTGGCTTTCGCGGCGCGTTTCGGGCGGGCAAACCGACGCCGATTTGACATAGCTTCCTCCTCACGAGTATAATAGCCATGATTCGGCGGGTGAGACCTGCTTTGACTGTCTCGCCTGCTTTTTGTGTCTCTGAAAGATGAACGACGGTCAGTTTTCCGTAATCCGGGACAACGGCTGTTGAGCACACGTAGAACCTAAGGAGTATCGATCCATGGCCACCAAGCGAACCTATCAGCCCAAGTCCCGGCGCCGCATGCGCGTCCACGGCTTTCGGAATGCAGATTGCCGCTGGAGAACCTGGCATCTGAGAGCCGAAATCTCGACATGAGGCGAGCGTGAAGCGCCGGTATCGTCTGGCCGATAAGGAACGATTCCGGCTGGTGCGGCAGACAGGTGTGAGCCACGCGCATCCGTTATTGGTGTTGTGCCTGCTGCCCAACGGTCTCTCGTTCAGCCGCTGCGGATTCACGGTTAGTCGACGCCTGGGGAAGGCGGTAGAGCGCAATCGGGCACGGCGTCGCATACAAGAAGCGGTGCGGCTGGCGTGGGATTTGATCGAGCCGGGATGGGATATCGTGTGGGTGGCTCGGCCCCCCCTCGGCGCTGCGGAATTTCCAGCCATCCAGGACGCCTGCATCCGGCTTCTGCGGCGAGCCCAGGTGGTGCGATCCGCGGCGGCTGTCAAGCCGGACAGCGCTGTGCCCGTCGCAATTGTGCCCGGTGAGTTAGCGATCAAAGAAGGGTCGGGCAAGGAACAATGAAGCAAGTCTTCTTGCTCCTCATTCGATTCTACCAGAAGTGGATATCGCGCTTCCTGCCGTCATCGTGTCGGTTTTATCCGAGCTGCTCGGAGTATACATTTCAGGCGATCGAGAAATACGGCGTCCTGAAAGGTGGCTGGATGGGTGTGCGGCGCATCGGCCGGTGTCACCCGTTTCATCCCGGTGGCTTCGATCCCGTACCCTGAAGCGTTGCAGGTTGAAGGGTACAGGCTCTCAGGCAAGAACGGTTTTCTTGCGAGATTCGACCTGCTGCTTGCAATCAAGGAGTATTCATCAGCGTGAATAAGCGACTTCGCACCGTCATTCTTGTGTCGGTGCTGTTGATCATAGCCGCCCTGCTTTCCGGGTGTAGCCCTGCGACGGGTTCGGTTGACCTCAACAATCCCCCCGGCGTGTGGGAGCAGTTTGTTGTTTATCCCATCGCCAAGGCGCTTGTCTGGCTGTCAAACCTTATTGCCAGCATCGGGATCCCCTACAGCTTCGGTTGGGCGATCATCCTGATCACCATCGCCATCAAGCTGGCCACCCTGCCGCTGACCCGCAAGCAGCTTCAATCCCAGAAGGCGATGCAGGACTTGCAGCCGAAGCAGAAGGAGCTCCAAGAGAAGTACGGGAAGGATCGCCAGAAGCTCTCCGAAGAGCAGATGAAGCTTTACAAGGAAGCTGGTGTGAATCCGATGGGCGGCTGTTTGCCGCTTCTGATTCAGTTGCCGATCCTGTGGGGGCTGTATCAGGCGCTCTACGCGGTCGCCGGCACCGATCTGGTGCCACCAGCGCAACGCGCTTTCTTCTGGATTCCCGACCTCTTCTTCCCCACCCTGGCGGTGGGCACCAACTGGCTCGGTGAGGCCTTCCAGGCGCAGGACTGGGGCATGCTGTTTGCCTATGCCAGCCTGCCGATCATCATGCTGGTGACGCAGCTCATTGTGCAGAAGATGACGCAGGCGCCGAAGAGTAAGGCCGCCAAAGATACCCAAGCGCAGATGATGAACCAGATGATGTTCTTCATGCCGATCATGTTCGGCTACATCACCTTGGGTCTGCCGGCGGGGTTGACGCTCTATTGGACCGTCTCCAACGTCTTGAGCATGATCCAGCAATACTTCATCATGGGATGGGGTGCGATGGTCGACTGGATTCCCGCGCTTGCGCCCAAGAGTGCTGCGGTCCAAATAGCAGCCCCGGTGGCTGTCGTTCAGGATCCAGTCCAGGCCGAAGCGGCCGCTGACAAGCCGGTGAAACGCAATCGGCGTCGCCGGTAGGTTTAGCCGTATGGGCCGCGTTCGAGGAATAACACCTCGGCGCACGAACCCGGGCTATGACTCGACCCATTGTCTTATCGAGAGAGTAAGGAAGCGCATGTATGGCAGGAGATAAAAGCGGAGAGTTTCGCGGCAAGAGTGTCGAAGCCGCGATCAGCGCTGGCTTGGCCGCGCTGCAACTGACGCGAGAGAATGTCGACGTCGAGGTGATCCGCCCCGGTAGCCGCGGCGTGTTGGGCCTCGGCGCTGAAGATGCTGTGGTGCGGCTGACCGAGTTGCGGCCCGGCGCCGTACGCGCCACGTCTGAGACTGCGGCCCAGCCAACCGTTGAGCCGCGGCCTGCCCCGACCCCCAAGCCGCAGCAGACGTCTGCGCCTAAGGCGCCGGCGCAACCGCGCCCCGAACCGTCCACAGCCCGCAACGGGGCGCCGGCCGAGCTGAATGACAAAGAATTGGCCGCCGCTGAACTGGGAAGAGCGTTCCTCAGCGGGCTACTGGAACGGATGGGGCTGCGCGCAGGCGTTGAGATCGTCGCCCAGACTGACGCCGAAGCCGATGCAGATGATCGCGTGCCAGTTCTTAACATCGTCGGCGGCGATTTGGGCATGCTGATTGGGCGCCAGAACGAAACGCTTTCAGCCATGGAGTTCATCACGCGACTCGCAGTCAACCAGCAGAGCCACAGCCGTAGCCAGTTCACTGTCGACGTCAACGGCTATCGCGCCAAACGCGCCGAGGCATTGCGCAAGCTGGCCTTCCGCATGGCGGACCAGTGCTCCCAATCCGGGCGAACCGTCTCCCTTGAGCCGATGCCGCCCGCCGAGCGGCGCATCATCCACATGGCGTTGCGGGATCACCCCAAGGTTATCACGCAGAGCGTGGGCGAAGGCGATCGCCGCAAAGTGACCATCGTACCGAAGAAAGACGCGTAGACGCATCGCCCGTGTGTGCATTGATGCTGTAACGCTTGAGACGCCGACCCGCATGCGGGTCGGCGTTTTCGTTGACCCTTCCAGAAGACTATGCTACAATACGGTTCAGATACCTGCTTCCCGCGAGGTTCGCTTGCCCATCGACTTCTTGACCATCGGTCACATCACGCATGACTCCACCCCCGAAGGCTTCCGATTGGGGGGCACTGTGTCCTACGCCGCGGTCACTGCAAGCCGGCTCGGTCATCGCCCCGGCATTTTGACCCGCGCCAGCACGGAGGGGATCGCGCTACGTCCCTCGTCAGATGGGACGGCGATCATTGTTGCGTCACCCGATGGGACGCTGGACGGAATCGACATCTGTTTGCTGTCCTCTCCGGTCAGCACGACCTTCACCAACATCTATCACGGCACGCTGAGCGAGCGCATGCAGGTTATCGAAGCGCTGGCCGCGCCCATCTCACCCGACGAATTGCCGCCGGTTTGGGCGAATGTGCCGATCGTGCTTCTGGGGCCGGTGGCGCGCGAGGTGCCGCCCGCTTGGGCTCGCACTTTCCCAGAAAAGGCCCTGGTCGGCATCACACCCCAGGGCTGGATGCGCAAGTGGGATGAACAGGGGCGTGTCAGTCCGACACCGTGGGAGAACTTACCCGAGTTTCTGGCCCACGCCGACGTGATCATCCTCAGTCGGGAAGATGTCGGCGGCGACGACGCGTACATCGCCGATCTGGCGTGCCGCGCCAACTTGCTGATCGTCACCGATGGCTGGCACGGCGCGACGGTGCACCGCTGCGGGGAAAGCTTTCCGGTGCCGGCGCGGGCCACCGAGCAGGTGGATCCGACCGGTGCCGGCGATGTTTTTGCTACTGCATTCCTGATCCGCATGTTCGAGACCGGTGATCCGGTCGTCGCGGTGCGCTTTGCCAACATCGTCGCCTCGATGTCGGTCGAAGGGATCGGTATGACGCGTATCCCATATCGCGACGCGGTGGATGCCTGGCTGCAGCGTGAGGGCTGAGCTGTGACGCGTATCTATGCATTTGCCAACCAGAAGGGGGGCGTGGGCAAGACGACCACGACCGTCAACCTGGGCGCCTATCTCGTCGATGCCGGCCGCACCGTGCTGATCATCGACGCCGACCCGCAGGCCAATGCCACCAGCAGCCTGGGTATCGACGCGGCAGGCCTTTCGCATTCACTCTATGATGCGTTGATCGGGCGCGCGCCCCTGGCCGACGTCATCATCGGCACGACCATGCCGTGGCTGGACCTGGTACCCAGCGCCCCGGCCCTCGCCGGGGCCGAGGTCGAGATGGTGTCGATGCTGGCACGAGAACATCTGCTGCGCAAGGTGCTGGAGGGCGTGGCCGAGCACTACAACTATGTGTTGATCGATTGCCCGCCGAGCCTGGGGCTGCTGACCATCAACGCATTGACGGCCGCGAACAAGGGGGTGGTTGTGCCGATCCAGTGCGAATACCTCGCGCTGGAAGGCCTCGGCCGGTTGTGGCACACGGTCCAGCTCGTGCGTGAAAATCTCAACCCCAAGTTGACCATCAGCGGCATGGTGTTGACCATGTACGATCCGCGCACCAATCTCTCGACGCAGGTGGTCAACGAGGTACGCAAGCACTTCGCGCAGCAGACGTTCGAGTCGATCATCCCGCGCAGCGTGCGGCTCAGCGAAGCGCCGAGCTACGGCCAAACGATCTTGACCTACGCGCCCACATCGGCCGGAGCCGCGGCCTACGCCGCGTTGGCGCAGGAATGGTTAGCTCGCGAGGAGGGCACATGAGCCCGCAACCGCGTGGCCTGGGCCGGGGCCTGGGCGCTCTGATCCCGGCAAGCCCGCCGCCGGCGCCAGCGGATGTGGTAGATGCGGTCGCAGGGGCGACCGACGCGGGCATCCGCGATGTCGCGGTCGACAACATCATGCCCAATCCGCGGCAGCCGCGGTCGGTCATCGCGCCGGACGCCCTGGCCGAACTGGCCGCCTCGATCCGGGAGCACGGCCTGATCCAGCCGATCATCGTCACGCACGCCGCAACCACCGAAAAGGTCGCGTTCCAGTTGATCGCTGGTGAGCGGCGCTGGCGAGCGGCACAGTTGGCCGGTCTCAAGACGGTGCCCGTGCTGGTCAAAGAGGCCACCCCCCAGCAGTTGCTCGAGCTGGCGCTGGTCGAGAACATCCAGCGCGCCGATCTCAACGCGCTGGAAGAGGCGGCGGCTTTCCAGGCGTTGGTCGCGGAG
>JALOOE010000241.1 GCA_025454565.1 Anaerolineae bacterium | reverse complement strand
CAGGTCGCGATAGAGCTGTGCGCGCTGCGCATCGGCCGCGGCAGTCGCGATGGCTGCGTGATACGCCCGCTCGCCGGCCGCGATCCAGCCCAGATCGACATAAGCCCGCGCCAGGCTCGCGCGCTCGGCCGGGTGCAGCGATTTCAGACGTTCTTCCAGACCGGCAGCCTGATAGAGCTGCCCCAGCCGCGCGGCCAGCAGCGGCATCGAGGTGATGTCGATCAAGTTGTGGTAGAACACCCGGACGAGCATGTCGGTGACGACACCCGAAAGATAGTACTGCCGGTAGATGTCGGGGATCAAATAACCGGGCACATCCTCCTCGGAGCGCTGCACGCCGAGGATGTGCTCCTCGAGGCTGCTCAGGCGGCACGAGTCGAGCCGGCCGCGCCAGACGCGCCGCGCCGCGGGCAACAGATCGAAATGCGGCAAGCGAATCCACGGGAAGAGCCGACGAGCGAGGATGAAGCGATTCTGCAGCATCGGCAGATCGAAGCCGCGGCCGTTGAAGCTGACGATGCCGGTGCAAGGTGCCAGCGCCTCCTCGACCAGATGCAACTGGGCGCGCTCCTCGCCCGGATGGCGCATGAAGAATTGGCGTACCACAAACGTGTCTGGATGCCCGCGATCTGTTTCCCCTGGCCGCTCAAACGTCCCGATGCCGATCAAAAAGGTGTAGGTGCCGGTGTCTGGCGTGAGCCCCGTCGTCTCCGTGTCGATGAAGGCCGCCCGCGCCGGATCGAGCGCGGCCAGCGCGCCAGCGCGGCCCGCGGCGGCGAGCGCCTCCGTCTCGATATGCAACAGCGCGGCCAGGTCAGGCCGCTCCGCGAGCGGATAGCGAACGGTGCGCATCCAGGCCGGGCCGTGGGGCGTGTCGACAGGCTCCCCAGGCAGCGTGGGAAGCGTGGGAGAGTGGTAGAATGTGGGCTGGGGCGCTGCGATGTGCATCGCGCCTACAGCGCGTTCCGACGTCGGGAGCGGCGCGTTGATGTCATGCGCGCCGCGCTGCACGCCGAGCTTACGCAGGCGTTCGAGGCGGGCGAGTTTGTCGGTACGATCGTCGGAAGTGGACATGCGAATCAATAAATCAGCGAACTATAGTGAGTCAAATGAACATTCGTAGGAGGCAGTGCCTTGTGCTTGCCCTGGGCGACCGCAAGGGATCGCCCCCTACCACGAAACATTATCGGAACATCTATAACAACTGGTGGTCTGGCAATGCGCAATTGCACTGCGATAGCACCTCATTAATTCTTGGAATGCACGTCATCTTGAGGTATATTAAGCGCAATAGCAGACGACTCGCAAAAGTCTAACTCAGATCGGGTGTGGCGGCAAGTCAGCGGCCGGAACCAGCAGAACAGCGAGTTGTGATGATAAGTGCTCGTGAAGAAGGGAAGGGAATGTGATGACTGAAGCATCTGAACCATCGATCCCCGTCGCGAAACGCGGTGCGGAGGACGCCGGCCAATACTTCAGGTATATGGCTGAGTTCATCGGCTTCGGCGATGCGGACGCCGAAGCGATCCGGCAAACCAGGTCCGTCATCGAGAAACATCTGCCCGACATCGTCACCAAATTCTACGCGCACCTGCTGCGCTATCCGCCGACGCGCCGTTTCTTCCTGAAGAAGGATGGCAGCCTCAACCATGACTATCTGGAACTGCGCATGCGCCATCTGACCAATTTCTGGCTGCGCACGGCTGAAGCCGTCTACAATGACGACTACGCCAGTTATGTGGATTACGTGGGCCGGGCACACACCGCCCGCGGCGCTGATCCCAACATCTACATCGCCGAGCGCTATGTCATCGGGCAGGTAGGCATGATGTCGCACGCGATCAGCGAGGCGTTGAGCCGCGAGCTGCGCGACGGCGATCCGGAGCTGGAGTTTCGCGCTGTAGAGGCATGGGACAAGTTGCTGATGGTGATCCTGGAGCTGCTGGCACGCGCCTACGGGCACGAGCGAGAGGCCGCCACCTTCGATCCCCTGGTGCCGGTCGATCAGCAGATGGTGGCTGACCTGGCGGCGCGCGTCGTCGAGGGCGAGCGTGGCCGGGACGAACCGATGCCGGTAAAGGATGTCATCGTGGCGAAGGCCGCTGCGATCCCCGATGGGGACCGCAGCATCGTGCAGGTCGATGGGCTTTCCATCGGCGTGTTTCACCACAACGGCAGTTGGTACGCGCTGCGCAATAGCTGTATGCATCGCGGCGGACCGGTGGGCACCGGCCCGCTCGAAGGCGACATCCTCGTCTGCCCCTGGCACGGTTTCCAATACAACATCACCACGGGCGAGTGCCTGGCCGATCCGAGCGCTCGGTTGGACATGTACCCGGTGACCGTGCAGGACGGCCAGATCCACCTGCAAATCCCCGACCTGGACGCGCATCCGGGCAAGGCTGGGGAGGAGACGCTGGCTGCGCCCGCCGCGCCGGGTGCGCTGCAGCCGAATGAGTTCCGTGTGGCCGACATCCCGGCCGGCCAGATTCGCACGGTTCAGGTGGATGGTGAAGAGGCCGCGGTCTACAACATCGATGGCGCCTTCTACGCTACCGGCAACGCCTGCACGCACACAGGCGGCCCGTTGAGCGAGGGCGACCTCATGGGTAAAATCGTGACTTGCACGTTGCACGGCTCGCAGTTCGACGTGACGACCTGCGCGGTGCTGGAAGGCCCGGCCGAAGAACCGCTGAGGTGCTATCGCGTGACGATTGACGGCGAAGTGGGCCGGGTGGAAACCAATGCGTAAATCGCGGCGTTTGTAAGCGCGTGACGAGATCCCGTCAGGGGGCCAACAGACGACTGAACAGCCACTGGATGAACCAGAGGACGAGGGGAAGGATCAGGGCCACGATCACGCTGCGCAACGTTTCCGATTGCCAGGGCCAGGTGTGAATGCGTTCCAGCGCCTCGCGCTCGCTCCGCAGCGCGGCAAGCATATCGTGCACTTCACTCGCGCCTGCGAGCTCGCGCACCATGCTGCGTTGATAGAGATCCATACGGGCGACTTTCAGCACCTGGGCATTCTCGGCGAGCGCGTGTTCTTTGGCATCCACCAGCAGGTGGTGAACCCCTACCAATGGGCCGACAAACGCGGCGATAGCAAAGAGTGCGAAGAGCGCGCCGAAGGCGATGCTGATCGGCTCCTGGATCAGGCCCGGCACCGTAGCGTACCAGGCGTAGGGGAGCACGAGCAACCCGATAGCGGTCAAGGCGCTGACGCGCGAAAAGTTGAAGAGCGGCCGGGATTGATCGAGATCGATCCGGGTGTCGTTGGTGTAGATATGGCTGATCTGGCGAAGCTGATGGTAGGTGTGATAGAAGACGCCACCGAAAACGAACCAGGTGAGCACCAACCAGACCTCGATGAAGAGTCGAGAGAACCCCGGCACCATCAACGCTGCGAATGCGCGCGGGGTTGCCACGCGCTCGATCATGATCGCAGCCAGACCGGCCAGCGCGCCCACCGCGCTGGCCCACAGCGTCGCCCGGGCCGGGATGGTCGTCAACCGGGCGTGCAGCGTTGCGCAATCTGTTGCGTCGCAATCCAGCAGCGGGCGCATGCCTTCCAGCGCCCGTCCGGCCTCCCTGTTGAGGAAATGCACCAGCGCAATCGCGTAAACGAGCTCGACGGCGAGAACGATGTGGAAGGGGTGCATCCCACCCAAGAGACCTTGCCCGTTCAGCGCGTCATTCAAGACAAACCCCGCGACGGCGACCATGCCGGCAAACGCGTAGACCACCGACGCCGGCACGGGCTGGCGCTCCACCCAGACTGTCAACCGATCGAGCCAACTCGGCGGGTAAGGACGGATGACCTCGGTCGCGGCGATTGAATCCTCGCTCATGAACCGCTCCCTGTGCCTACTCCGTGCGCCTGACGTGAAGAAGCATGCCATCGTACCCCGTCACGACCACGCGCGCCCCCACGGTCAGCGTCCCTGATTCGGAGCGTGCGCGCCACAACTCGCCTTCGACGAAAACCATCCCGTCGGGATCCAGGGTTCGGCGCACTACTGCGCTCTCCCCGATCATCGCCTCGATTCCCGTCCGGGGCTGGAGACGTTGCGCCAGCAACGCTTTGGCGATGACGAAGGCGAAGAAGGCGCCCGTCGCCGCACCCAGCCCGATGATCGTCCCCCACGGCACGGTCATTTCGGGCGTATTGAAGAGCAGATACGAACCGAAGACAAAGGTAGCAATCCCGGCAACCGTCAACAGACCGTGCGTCGGGGCTTTGATGTCGAGCACAAACAAGACAAAGGCCAGGATGATGAACCCTAATCCTGTCCAGTTGGCTTGGAGTGTCCCCAGCGCATAAAGCGCCAGGAGCAGACACACGACGCCAATGGCGCCGGCGATCCAACCGCCGGGGCTGGAGATCTCGAATAAAATCGCGTTCAAACCGATCGTCAGCAGGATCGCCGCAATGGCCGGGTTGGTGATGGCGTTCAGCAAGCCTTCGAGCGGGTCGAGCGGCACTTCCTCAACCGGTTGTCCCTCAAGCTGGAGTGTCACCGGCTGGCCGTCTACCGTGACAGTCTTGCCATCCAACTTCTGGAGCAGGTCGGGCACATCTGTGGCGATAGCATCGATCACGCCCAAGTCGAGCGCTTCGACGGCAGTGGCGGCTGCGGCTTCCGATACGGCTTTCGCGGCCCATGCCTCGGCTTGCTCGCCGCGATGCGCCGCCAGGTTCTTGATGTCGGCCACGAGGATGTTGGTGGCCTTGGCTTTGAGCGTATCGGGCAGGTCGGCGCCTTCATTGCCTACCGGACTGGCCGCGCCGATGCTGCTGCCCGGCGCCATCGCGGCTGCGTGACCCGCCAGCGTGATGAACGTACCCGCCGAACCCGCGTGCGCCCCGCTCGGCGCCACGTACACGATCACCGGGACGGTGGCGCTCTGCATGCGCTGGGTGATATCTTTGGTGATGTCCACCGAGCCGCCGGGGGT
>JALOOE010000240.1 GCA_025454565.1 Anaerolineae bacterium | reverse complement strand
CAGGCTGACGTGCGCGGCATCCCGGCCGACGCGCCGCCCGATCGGCGGACGTGCAACGGTGAGGTGACTCTGCGCCGGGCGTGGGCGTGAGGCAGGAGCCAAAGATGACCAACCGGGAACGTTTCTTCGCTCTCGTCCGCCGCAAAGAGCCACTTGTGCTCTCCTGGCTGATGGCATTTTTCAATGAGCGCGTTGCCTGGGAACTGCTCGGCCCGGAGAATGTCCCGGCGGACGTGATTCCGACACCCGACTGGAACCTGGGCGCGTCCGATCGGCCGGATTGGGACGCGAAAGTGCGTTATGCTCGCGCCACGGGCAACTGCGCGGCCGGCGTCGGCTGGGGCACGTGCATCGCGTTCGGCCACGGGGGGCCAGGCGAGTTTCGCGACCGGCTCATCGAGGCCGGGGAGAAGCATCGCATCAGCGTCTATGAGACCGGCGTGAAAAAACAACTGCGCCGCGACCCGCACTTCTACCAACATTTCGAGTACCCGGTGCGGTCGCGGGCGGATTGGGAGCGCATCGTCCTGCCCGACCCGGACGACCCGGCTCGCTATCACGGCATCGCCGAGGAAGCCGCCTACTACCGCCAGCATGACCTGATCGCCTATGCCAACCTGAACGGTTTCTTTTCCGGCATTCACTACTTCCTCTATCCCTATGACGAGCTGTTGGCCGACCTGATCCTCGATCCCCTCTTCGTCCAGGCCATGCTGGATCGGCTGGGGCCGTGGAATCTGCGGGCGGCTGAGAATCTGCTGCGCTGCGGCGTGGAGGTGATCACCTTCTGCGATGACCTGGGCAGCGGACGGTCGCTGTTGATGAACCCGGCGCTCTATCGCCGTTTCTTCCTCCCCTGGCACCGGCAACTGGCCGAGTTGTGCCATCGCTACGGCGCACTCTTGCACATGCACAGCCACGGCAACATCAATCTGATCCTGCCCGATCTCTATGCGGCCGGCATCGATCTGCTGAATCCGAATGATCCCGACGAGGGGATGGATCTGCCGGCGCTCAAACGCGCCTACGGGGACCGCATCACCTTCGTCGGCGGGCTGCACAAGAAATTCTTCGCCTGGGACTTCGCCGAGCAGGAGCGCGCCATCCGGCGGCTGGTGGCCGATGCCGGCGGCGGTCTGATCCTGATGGACGCGGGCGGCGTGCCGGAAGGCTTCCCGAAAGCGCAGTTTGATCGCCTGATGGCGTTGTTTGCGGATATCAGGGGAGAATGAAGGGAATACTTCATGAGTCGACAGGACAACAAGATCACAGATGAAAGCCGAGCTGGGCAGGAAACACCCGGCGCGCTGGTGCGCTGGCGCCAGGCAGAGCACGGTTTTGAGTTCGTCAGCGCATCCGGGCAGATCCTGCGTCTCGATGTGTTGGCGCCGGACCTGCTGCGTGTGCGGATGGCGCCGGATGGCACGTTCGCCGAATCGCTCGCCGTGCGTTGGGGTTTCGTGCGCGATGATTGGTCGCCAACCACGGTGTCCATCTTGGAAGATGCTCAGGCCATCTGTATCGACACCGGAGCATGGACGATCCGCGTCAACCGGCAGCCGCTGAAGCTGGCTTGCCTGGATCGCGCGGGCCGGCCGATCATCAGCGAATGCGCGCCCGTCGCGACCGTGCCCGGCCGAGGTCCGGCGCTGGCGTTCGACATGCCCGCAGACGAGCACTTCTACGGGTTCGGCTTCCAGCGGCTGGCGCTCGATGCCCGCGGCCAACGGCTCCTGTGGGCGCGGCGATTCCGTCACAAAGAGGCGACCGTCCCTTTTTTCATGAGCACGCGGGGCTATGGCTTCTACTCGAACAACACCTGGGAGCAAACTTTCGACTTCACAGGCGACCGGAGCTACACGGTCCAGGCCGACGGCGGTCAGCTCGATTACTACCTGATCCACGGCCCGTCGTTGCGCGAGATCCTCGGTCGCTACACCGATCTGACCGGCCGGACGATGCTGGCCCCGCGCTGGGCGTTGGGGCTGCTCTACATTTGCCGCTACTTCGAGCTGCAGGCCGGCGTGCTCGATATCGCCGACCGCTTTCGGACGGGCGATTTTCCCTGCGATATGATCGGCCTGGAGCCGGGTTGGGAGGATTTTCCCTACGAGATGGCGTGGCGTTGGAGCCGGGAGCGCTTCCCCGATCCGGCCGGCCTGGTGGCTGAGTTGGCGCAGCGCGGCTTCATGCTGGAGATGTGGGAGAGCGGCGATGCGCCCAAGGCGGATTACGCCGATCCTGCGGCCCGTCGGGCGTGGTATGCCAAGCGCGTGCCCGCATCACTGGCGATCGGCGTCAAGTTCTTCAAGCAAGATGATCCCTACCCGCGC
The DNA here is from genome assembly GCA_025454565.1 of Anaerolineae bacterium. Classification (GTDB taxonomy): domain Bacteria; phylum Chloroflexota; class Anaerolineae; order CG2-30-64-16; family CG2-30-64-16; genus JALOOE01. Next base: position 2,633 of record JALOOE010000240.1, on the reverse strand, counting down.
GGTATCATCAGCGAAGAGTTGCAGGCGCCGCAACTGGGCGAGCCGCTGGAGGCGTCGGGCGATCTGTGCCGGGAGGAAATGTACAATCTGAGCAACACGCTCTACAGCGAGACCGCGATGATGGAATATCGCCGCATCACCGGCGAACGGACCTTCTTCGTCTTCAACGGCTACGGGGCGTCGGTTGCGTCGCACCGCTGGCCAACCTCGTGGGCGGCCGATTACGAGGCGGGCTGCGGGATGCTCAGCGCGGGGCTGTCGGGCCACGGCATGGTCAGCTTCGACATGCGCAGCAACACGCTCGCCGGTATCCACTATGGCTACCTGGTGCCGTTCGCCATCCTCGACGCGTGGGCGTATTACCGTGAGCCGTGGCTGTGGCCGGAGCACATGCAGGCGAGCCACCGCCTCTATGCCAAGCTGCGCCACCGTCTCGCCCCGTATCTCTACACAGCGCTGTGGCAATCCAACCGAGCGGGCGTGCCGATGATGCGGGCCATGGTGCTCGACTATGCCGACGACCCCAACACGCGCGATCTGACATCGCAATACATGCTGGGGGATTGGCTGCTGGTCGGGTTGCAGGAGCGCGTCTACCTGCCGAAGGGGGCTTGGGTCGATTTCTGGACGGGCAAGCAGATCGAGAGCGCGGGCGAGTGGGTGGCATGCTCCTTCGACGAACCAGCCGGCGGCCCGTTGCTGGTCAAAGCCGGCGCGATCATCCCAATGAAGCCGGTGTGCGCTTACCTGGAGCAGGAGCCGGCCGATCTGGTGATCTTGGACATCTACCCGGCTGCCGCGGCCAGCAGCTCGGCGCTCTACGAAGACGATGGGCGCACCTACGCCTACGAGGAAGGCGCATGTGCGGTGACGGAGTTCGCCTGCCAGCAGATGGATGACGCCGTGCAGATCACGATCGGGCCGCGCACCGGCGATTACGCGGGCATCTCTGTGGCGCGCACCTATCTGCTGAGCGTCCACACTGCTGCCCCGCCGGCCCAAGTCGGGCGGGATGGCGCAGCTTTGGCCGAGCATCCCAGCCGCGAGGCGCTGTTGGGCGATGGCGTCGCGAGCGGCTGGTGGTACGATGCGGCGCATCGCGTGACGTGGGTCAAGCCGGACGCGGGCTGGCGCTTCGTCGCCGATGGCCGCGGCGCGTCCGATCCCGAACAGGACACCCTGGTCTGGACGACCGAGGCTCGACCATCCGGCGCGGCGTGCGAGCTCGTGCTGCGATTGTCGGCCAGCCCGCGCCACCAACTCATCCCTGACGCCCGATCCCTGACTCCTGACCCCTGTCCCCCGCCCCCTGACCGCCTGCGCGTCGTCGCCAATCCGCCGGAGCGTATCGCGCTGAAATGGGGTGACTGGCTGCCGCACAAGACCAATCTGTATGTCTCGATCTGCGCAGGCGAACAGACGGCGCCGACGGCGACCGGCACAGTGCGCATGGAGGTGGTGGATGGCAGCGGACAGGTGATCCGGCAGGCAGCGCAAGCGGCGGAGCGCGGGCGGGTGGAGTTTCTCGGTGAGGAATACGTGCCCGGCGAGACGGTCTTCCGTTTCACCTGCGCGGCGCTTCAGCCCTGCGAGGTTTCGATCCGGCCCGCGCCGAGCGTGCCAGGGCATATGTTCGGGCCGGCGGCCGGGTGATCGATGAATGATGATAAGAAGGGAATCGCATGACGAGTGAGGATATCCAGGTTGGCGAGCGCATCAAGGAGCGCCGCCAATCGCTCGGCATCAGCTTGCGTGAGCTGGCTGGCAGGACGGAGTTGAGCGCGGCGTTTCTGAGCCAGGTCGAGCGCGGGCAGGCGAATACCTCCCTGAGTTCCCTGCGACGCATCGCAGGCGCGTTGGATACGCCGCTCATCTTTTTCCTGGATGATGGAGACTCGCCGTCCGTGCCACAGCACGATCCGGTCGTGCGGGCCGGACGGCGTCCCAAGTTCAACTCTCCCGATTCGGTGGTCGAGTACGAGCTCCTCACGCCTGACCTGAGCCGCAAGATGGAAGTGATTTGCGGCCGCGTAAAGCCGGGCAGCGGGAATGTGGTGCGCCACCTGCGCGAGCCGACCGAGGAGTGGATCTACGTGCTGTCGGGCGCGCTGCGGGTGCGCCTGACAGCGACGGAGCACGTGCTCAATCCGGGAGACAGCATCTACTTCGAGGGCGCCCAGCTCAGGGCGTTGGAGTGCGCGTCCTCAAATGAAGACGTAATTTGGATTTCGGTCTTCACCCCCGCGGTATTCTAGTAGGTCGTCAAGGCTCAATTGATGAGTTTTAGGGCCTTGTGCCCGTTCGAACGCCCACGAGGGGCTATACTACGACGCATCAAATCATGGTTGACGGACTACTAGGCGGTTCAGGCTTGCCGGGACGTTTGCCGATTCAAACCGTTGGTCAAGAGGTCAATGGCTGTCATCGCCAGGGCTTTGGCCGAATCCAGCAGCATGCGCCGGGCCGGTTCAGCCGCGGCCGCGTCGGTGAAAGCCGGACTGTGGATCGCAACGGTGTCGTCGGCGATGGCAACCGTGGCGCAGGCCGCGGGGATCACCCGGCTGACGTTGCCAAGATCGGTGGATGCCTTGCGCTCATCCGGGGATGACGTGCTGACCGGGCGCCCCACCGCG
>JALOOE010000239.1 GCA_025454565.1 Anaerolineae bacterium | reverse complement strand
AAAGATGTCCTTGACCGCCGATGAGTTCAGCATGGGGCCGCTCCAGGTGCGCAAGCTGGCGATGGTGGGACGATTGTCCGCGTTGGACGGGAAGTTGCAGTTCGATTCGGAATCGGTGTCGCCGGGCGGTCTGGTGACGGCCATGTTGCCGACCGTCGCTAACCAGGCGTTGGCCCAATTTGCCGCAGATTGGTACGTCGAAGATGTGCGCGTGCGGGATGGCCGATTGGAGTTGCGCATCCGATAGGAGCGAGCGGACAGCAACCCGCACAGCGGCGAGCGCGTCGCAGGTAAAGCCCAGGCTGATGTCTGGGCTTTTTCGCGCCCGCCGCTGCGCCAGTTTCCTGCAACGAGCTTCTATTGCATTGTAATCGTACTTGCAACTAATTGCAGTAAGTGCGTTATAATGGCAATCATACCGATGACAGGCCGCCGTGTGTCGCGCGGCCAATCTCATCATATCGCGGAGGCTTCCCATGCATTACTCGCCCACACCATTACACATCCCTGATGGCTTTCTGTCGATCTACGTGGCGATCGTATTCTGGATCGTCACTCTGATGCTGGTGGTTTATGCGCTGAAACGGGTCAACCAGGATCTCGGCGAGCGTCAAGTGCCGTTGATGGGCGTCCTGGCGGCAGCGATCTTCGCCGGGCAGATGCTTAACTTCGCGGTGGCAGGCGGCACATCGGGACACATGTTGGGCGCAACATTGGCCACGATTTTGCTCGGGCCATGGGCGGCGATCCTGGTGATGACATGCGTGGTCGGCGTGCAGGCGCTCATCTTCCAGGACGGCGGTCTGCTGGCGCTCGGCGCGAACATCTTCAATATGGCGATCATCGGGGTCAGCGTGTCCTACTTCGCCTACCGGACGGTTCAGAAGCTCGCCGGTGGTAAACCGTGGGGCCTGTACGTCGGCGGTTTCGCCGCGGCCTGGCTGGCGGTTTTTGTCGCTGCGTTGGCGACTGCGCTGGAGCTTGCGATCTCGGGCACATCACCCGCCAATATCGCGCTGCCGACGATGGGCGCGGTGCATGCGCTGATCGGTATCGCCGAGGGGTTGATCACGATCGGCGCTCTGGCCTTCCTGGCGGCGGTGCGCCCAGATCTGGTGAAACGCAACAAGGCCGAGGTACCAGCCGGCCGCGTCGTATGGCTGGTGGGCCTGGTGATCGCGTTGGGCCTGGCGGTGCTCTCTCCGCTGGCGTCGTCGCACCCGGATGGCCTGGAGTGGGTGGCGGAGCAGCAGGGCTTCATCGGTTTGGCGCAAAGCCCCCTGTATGAGATCATTCCCGATTACGCGTTTCCTGGCATCAGCAGTGAGGCGGTGGCGACAATCGTCGCGGGCTTGTTGGGCACGACGCTGGTGTTCGTTGTGGCGCTGGGTCTCGCCTACAGCCGGCGCAAGCGCAGCAGTCCGGTCGAAAGCTGATCGAGGTCATTTCAATCTGCTCGGGCTGGTGGGCGAGCAGCGCTCGCACGACCGTGCCCGGCTCGGAGCCGACGCATCATGCACGTCCATTTTCTCGATCCCTACAAGCCGCGTCCCAGCTTGATCCACGCGTTCGACCCGCGCGTGAAGCTGGTGTTGGCGCTGGCCTTCATCCTGGCGGTTGCGCTGACGCCGATCGGCGCGTGGCCGGTATACGTGCTGCTGTTCGCCGTGATCGTGTCAGTGGTCATGCTGTCGGAGCTTGGGGTCGGCTATGTGCTCAAACGGTCGGCGCTGGCCTTGCCGTTCGTGTTGGCGGCGGTCCCGATCTTGTTCACAGCCCAAGGCGTGCCGCTGCTGGCTGTTCCGGTCGGCCCCTGGACGCTGACCATCACCGTCGAGGGCCTGCAACGCTTCATCACGATCCTGCTGAAATCGTGGCTCTCCATCCAGATGGCGATTGTGTTGGCCGCCAGTACGCCTTTCCCGCAGTTGTTGGTGGCCATGCGGGCCGTGCGGATGCCGCGTCTTATCGTAGCCGTCGTGGGGCTGATGTGGCGTTACTTGTTTGTGATGGTGGATGAAGTGCTCCGCCTGCTGCGAGCGCGTACGGCGCGCAGCGGCGATCCGGGGCTGCCGGGTGCGCGCGTCGGCGGGAGCCTGGCGTGGCGGGCACGCGTGACGGGCGGCATGGCCGGGAATCTGCTGGTGCGCTCGTTCGATCGCGGCGAGCGCATCTACGCGGCCATGGCGGCGCGCGGTTACGACGGCGAGGTGCGGACATTCGCGCTGCCGCCGATCCCGACGGGCCAACGTCTGATCCTGGGTATCGGGCTGGCAGTGCTGCTTCTGCTGGTCATGTTAGGCTATCTGGTGTGAGTGGATATGGACTACGCGATAAAGATTGATCATCTGGGCTTCGCCTATGGTGATGGACATGTAGCCCTGCGTGATGTGTCGCTGGCGGTGCAGTCCGGCGCAAAAGTCGCGCTGGTCGGCCCGAACGGCGCCGGAAAATCGACGCTCATGCTCCATATGAACGGCATTCTGCTGCCAGGCAGCGGCTCGGTGACTGTATGTGGGCTGCGGGTAGATGAGAAGGCCCTGGGCAAAGTGCGCGCCCGGGTCGGGTTGGTTTTCCAGGACCCTGATGACCAGCTCTTTTCGCCGACCGTCTTCGACGATGTGGCCTTCGGGCCGATCTACCAGGGCTTGGGTGAGAAGGAAGTGCGCGTCCGGGTCGATCGGGCGCTGGCCTCCGTGCAGATGTGTGACTACATTTCCCGTGTCTCACATCATCTGAGCGTCGGCGAGAAGAAGCGGATTGCCATCGCCACCGTGCTCTCAATGGAGCCGGAGATCCTGGTGCTGGACGAGCCGACAGCCGGTCTCGACCCGCGCGCGCGGCGCGGTCTCATCACGCTCCTGCGCACCCTGCCGCAGACGATGCTGATTTCGACCCACGACTTGCGGATGGTCGCCGAGCTGCTGCCGCGCACGGTGGTGATGGACCATGGCGAGGTCGTCGCCGATCGCCCGACGGCCGAGGTGCTGGCCGATACCGCCTTGTTGGAAGCGCACGGGCTGGAGCTATAGTATCTTGCAAGTCGAAGGTTCGCATTCTCGGCGGGAATTTGACAGGATCAACAGGATGATCTCAATACGCTTGTCCTGTTCATCCTGTCTGGTTCCGGCTTATCTAGTAGGTCGTCAATAGTCAATTGATGGGTAGTTTAGGGCCTTGTGCCCGTTCGAACGCCCACGAGGGGCTATACTACGACGCATCAAATCATGGTTGACGGACTACTAGGTTAGAGGCAAAAACGAGGGGACATGTCCTGTCAAACCGATTTCATCCGAGAACTCCGCGAACGCGGCTTCCGGCTCACCGCCCAACGCGAGATGGTGCTCGGTGTGCTGCACGAGATGGCCGGCTTCGCGACCGCAGATGAGATCTATCGCCGCGTCCACGCGCTCAGCTCAGCAGTGGACATCTCCACGGTATATCGAACCCTGGATCTGCTTCAGGGCTTCTCGTTGATCGCCATGGTCGAGGGCGGCGATGGTCAGCGGCGCTACAGATTGTTGATCGACCACGTCTCGCACGCGCACCTGGTCTGCGTCGCGTGCGGCGCGGTGACGGGCGCCGGGCTCGATACGCTCCAGCCCATGCTGGACGAGATTAGGAGCCATTACGGCTTCGTGGTTGACCCCGGTCATCTCAATCTGTCGGGATGGTGCCCGCAGTGCTGTGAGAAACAAGCGGTCAAAGCCTCGCTTTCTCACGTCGCATAGTCTCGTTTTCCTCACCCGCATTGGCGTTTCTTATCCGCGCAAGGTATACTGTCGCGCAATGATCTGACAGAATGTGGAGACGCGTATGGGGCCGCGTGTCGATTTCCTCATCCGCAGGTTGACTGAAGAGGGTGCGACGCTGCTTGCGCAGTTGGATGCCGTAGCGTCGGAAGCGTGGGCCGCTCCGGTCTATCCCACGGCAGAGGGCGCGTGGACCATCCACAGCATCCTGGCACATTTGGTCAGTGCGGAAGGCTACATACGATTGATGATGGCGGGCATCGTTGCAGGTGGGCCAGGGGCGCCGCCAGGAGTCGATGTGCACGCAATCAACGCGACCGAGGTGGCCAGCCTGTCGGCCTTCGGCCCGGCGGAGCTCATCGCCAGGCTGCGCGATTCCCGCACGGCCACCATCGCGATGGTGGCCGCCTTCAGCGACGATGATCTCGACCGGCAAGGCAATCATCCCCTGTTGGGCCAGATGCCGCTGGAGGATTTCGTCAAGCTCATCTATCGCCACAACAAAATGCACATGCGCGATGTCCAGCACGCGCTGAAACCATGAAATCGCTTTGCAGGGTGCCTTTTCGGCCGCCTGGGGACAGGCGCAAGACGTGCTCCTGCAAAGCGTGACAGGGAGAGATGGAAGACAAATTCGCAAATCTACAACGACTGCTGACAGAGATGGGCGCCGTCGCTGTGGCCTATTCCGGGGGTATCGACAGCACCCTCTTGCTGAAAATCGCCCACGATTGCCTGGGCGACCGGGCCGCGGGACTCACGGCGGTCTCGCCCAGTGTCCCGGCGCACGAGGTGGCCGAGGCGCAGGAGATCGCTCGGCTGATCGGCGCCCGGCACATCCTGCTGGAGACCAGCGAAACTGAGGACGAGCACTATCTGGCGAACACGCCGGATCGCTGCTACTTCTGCAAGAGCGAGACATACGACCAACTGATGCCGCTGGCTCAGGCGCAGGGCTATCGGTATCTTGTCGACGGCAACAACGCCGACGATGTGGGCGATCACCGGCCGGGGCGCCGAGCAGCACGCGAGCGCGGCGTGCGCAGCCCGCTCCAGGAGACCGGCATCACCAAGGCGGAGATCCGCGCCATGGCGCGGACGTTGGGGCTGCCCAACTGGGATAAACCGTCCGCCGCCTGCCTTTCCTCGCGCATCCCGTACGGCACGACGATCACCGTGCAGATGTTGTCGCAGGTCGAGCGCGCCGAGCTGGCG
>JALOOE010000238.1 GCA_025454565.1 Anaerolineae bacterium | reverse complement strand
CTGGAGCAGCGCCAGCAGCAGGTGCTCTGGCTCGATCTGGTTGTGGTTATAGGTTTGGCTGAGCTCCTGGGCGGCGAGAATCGCCTCCTGCCCGCGCTGAGTGAATCTATCTAGTCGCATGGTGACCTCCGGGACATAAAGCTGGAAGCTGGATACTGGAAGCTGCAGAGTTGCGGACGCGCATCACCCGAAGCCGCCAGCTTCCAGTTTTCAGTATCCAGCTTCGGTGTTAGCGTAGCGTTGGTGGGGTGTTAGCGATATGTAAGAGGCGCAGCAGGGAACGGGTGACAGAGTGGGGAGAAAGATATGAAGCGATCTAGCCATTCTGGAGCTGGCTCTCCACGGCTTTCACAAAGACATCAAAAGACATCGGCTCGGCCAATACTTCGTGCATCGCAGGCCGATGCCAGGGGTGAATGTGCCAGCCGCCGGTGTTATCCGCGCCGAAGATTCGTTTGCCATCACGGATCACAGCGTAAGCCAGCGTGTCAGCTTGCTCGTTGAAGAAGACGTCGATGAAGTCACCTGTGACGATATCGAGGCGCAGGTTGATTGACGTGGGCGTCACCCTGCGGAGCAATGGCACGCCACAAATTGGCGAAGCCGCCGCAACAGCGTAGACCTGGCGCTCGAATTCGGACAGTGTCATGGCAGGCTGTCGGAAATCTGTAGCAGCCGTTCCTCGTCGCTAACCGCAGCTTCCCATTCCCAGTAGACGTGCTCTACTTCATACGAATGAGCATCTGGAACGCGGCCTTCGTGCCAGTCACGCTTGAAGGCGGCAAAGTCCATCCCGTACCGCTGTTCAAAGTCGCGGCGCTGCTGTTGCGTCTCACGGAGTCGCAAGCGCACCCAATCCTTCATAGCGAGCGGTAATGCAATCTCAACGCGTTCCTCGCGAGTGAGGTCGGTCAAAATGCGATGGATTGGTTTGGTGATCACAGTTTCCAGCATGGTCCACACCCTCCCATCTGTTACTGCACCATTATAGCACACCTCCTGGTTGTGGTTATAGGTTTGGTTGAGCTCCTGGGCGGCGAGAATCGCCTCCTGCCCGCGCTGGGTGGACTTGTCGAGTCACATGATGCCCTCCGGAACTTGAAGCTGGAAGAGACGTTTGCTAAAGGATTGCTCTTGGAGTATGATGGCAGCAAGTGTGACGGCATCAAGAGAGGTGGCTGGGCGCTGATCGGGAGGAAGACATGACTGTTCAAATGGTGATCGAGGTGCGGGACCGCCAGGGGGCGCAGACGATCATACAGGCGCTTGACGGCTACAAGGTGCGTTTGCGTTCCGGAATCGAGCGCACGAAGCGCCGTCTGGCGACCTTCGAGGCGCGCTACGGGGTGGACACGGCGCGTTTTCTGCGTGAAATGACTGCTGAGGATCTGGCCGGGGGCGATCTGGAATACGTCGAATGGGCGGGCGAGGCTAAGTTGTTGGAGGGATTGACAGCCGAGTTAGGGGAACTGGAGCATGCCCGCTACCGATTTTCTTGAGTATGTCCGCACGGTCCGCGATGCCCTCGACAGCCTCACTGATAGCGGAGATGCCGTGCTGGTCGACTTGCAGGTGGACCAACGCTCGGCTGTCCGCGGTTACATCGAGGGATCAATCCAGTTCTACAACGGCTCGGAGTTGACTTTTCGAGAGTTTCTGGAACCACGCGAAGCGAACCTCGTCTGATGTACGCTTACCATTATCAGAACTCGGCCCAACAACTCTTCTTTCGCTACGACAATGCGATGCATCGCCCGGCGTTGGCCCAACCGGAGCACAAGCACACGATATCGGGCATCTTCCTCACAACAGCGCCGCATCTGCCGGCGTTGCTGGACGAGATTCTGGAACTCAGCGGCTCGTAGTCCTGCAGCACCGACGCCAGACCCAGTTGGCTCCCCTACCGTTTGCCCGCGCGTTTTGACCGCACCCGCTCCAGCGCGGCGCGATCGCTGGCGAGATCGGGATGTTCGATGGCTTCATCATTGGAGGTGAACATTGGAACTCCGCTTACGGCGTCGCAGCTCGGCGAGCATTATTATAGACTTTGTATAGTAAAGATGCATGCATGGATCCTGTCAGCCACGGTTGTATGGGCGGAAATATGCGCCTGGACACCGACCCAACTCACCTTATGGAGGCTCAAGAATGAAGAAAGTCTTGCTGTTGGCGACGCTGATTGCAGTGCTGGTCGTTTCGTTCGCGGGTATCGCATCCGCAGCGCCGTCGAATCCGGCCCAGTTCTGCAAGGATGGCGGACGCGAGGTCATTTCAAATGCGCTGGAGAACGCGCTCTTCGCTGCGCACAGCATCAGGGCCGACATCAACATCTCGCAGGGCGCGTGCGCCAGCACCATTGCCACACACATGGGTGCGGACGGCAAGGTGAATACCCAGGCGCTCGCCACCAGTTTCTGCAAGCAGGTCGGCGTGACCGGGCGCGGCTTGTCCGTGTGCGTCAACCACGTGCAGCCGACGCTGTTGGGGATCTTCCACGGCAGTTGATGACGTACCGGTTGTAGCGTATAAGCGCTCCGGCCCCCCGGTCGGAGCGCTTTCGCGTCCACTCACTGCCGGCTTCATGCGCTTCGGCAACCCGTTGCCACGCGCGCAACAGTGGCAAAGTCCACCTCCGGCGCCGCCGCACACACCAGTGGGTTGACTACCGTCAGGCCAGGCTCCGAATCAGATGGCGTTAAACATATCGGGCCGCGACACCTCACGTTGAAGATATGTCGCCGAACGAGAAGTGCCTGGCATCTCGCAGATGCCAGGCACTTGGCGCTTCACGGAATTGGTAGAAGGCTAGCGCCTTCTGCTAGTCGCCGGGCGGTATAGACCGCGCCGAGGTTGTGAGGGTGGTCACCTCGCCGCGCCGGTCGCCGACCTGCCCTTTTCACGACCGCACCGCCCTGCCGAGCGACATGCCGTGAGCGGAGTGTCGGCGGATCACCCCCATCGATTGGAAGCGGAGAGGGTTGAGGTCAGCCTTTATCCCACAACGCCACCGTCTCCACGTGGAACGTCTGCGGGAACAGGCTCATCGCTTGCGCCTCGACCAGGCGGTAGCCAGCCGCAGCCAAGTGGACGGCGTCGCGGGCCAGGGTGGCGGGGTCGCAGGAGACGTAGACCATCCGCTGTGGTCCGAGCGCTGCCAGATGGCGGAGCACCTCCGGCCCGGCGCCGGCATGCCGCGGGTCGAGCACGGCGATGTCGGCGCGCGCCCAACCTCGTGTATATTACTTCCTGCGTCGCTCCGCGGCTACCGGCATCTGCCCCAGCAGGAAGCGCAGCGCGGCCGGCAACCGTCGCGCCCAGGCGGACTCATGGTGGACTGCGCCATCTTCTTCGACGTAGAGCAACGTCTCGCCCGTGCGGTAGCCCTTGCGCTTCAGCAGCGCGTTCATGCGCCGCACTTGCTGCACGTAGTGTTCGGCGAAGGAGCGCTGCGACTGCGGATCGGAGACCAGCCCCGTGCCTTCGGCAGTGCCTACGTCCATGTAGATCTTGCCGGGCGCCGACGCCGCCTCGGTCACGAAGGGGAAGATGCCGCCCTTGCCCCAGCGCAGCGCGGGGCTGACCACGCCGGCCAGGCCGAAGATGTCAGGGCGCCGGAAGAACGCATAGAGGCTGATCAGCCCGCCCAGCGAGGAGCCCATGACGCCGGTGGTCGTGCGGCCGGGCAGCGTGCGGAAGTCCCGATCGATCAGCGGTTTGACGGTATCGGCGATGAAATTGACATAGAGCTCCCCTTGCGCGTCCGGCAGATCGGGCGCGGCGAACGGGATGTATTCGTGATACCGCCGGGGGCCGATGTTCGGGATGCCCACGACGATCGCTTCGATGCCCTGGCTGGCCAATCCCTCCAGCGTCTCGTCGACATACCATTCGCCCGCGAAGCTGGTGGCGGCGTCGAACAGGTTCTGCCCGTCATGCATATACAGCACCGGGTAGTGATGTCCGCCCGTGGGGTATGACGGCGGGAGATAGACCAGGATGTCCCGGCTGTTGTCGAGCTGCGGACTGTAGAGCCCGCGCAAAATCTGGATAGATCCGGCGATAGTATGCCGGCCACGCGGATAGACATCCGCATAGTCCAGCCAAATCGCTGATGGGAGGAACGGGGCAGCCTCTTCCTCAACCGGGATTTCGGCCGTCGTCATCTCATCCAGCCAGCCGAGGTATGCCGGCAGGCCATCCGCGACCGGCAGCGCCAGGATTTCGGGCACTTCGTCGTCGTGCAACGCGAGAATCCTCGACTCCAACGCCGGCCAGACGCCGCGCCGCGTCTTGAGGAGCAGTTGGGTCTGCGGCTCGGCATGTATCTCACCCTGCCAGCGAAAGATCGCCGTGCCGCCGGGCAGCACCTGCGCGCAAGCCGCCAATTCTTCCTCCACGACCATGCGCCCCAACGCGACGCCGGCCGCCGCATCGGCGACGGTTACCAGGACGACCAGATAATCTGCACTCATAACACCTCTGAGAAGGGGAATTAAGCCGTGCCATTCTAGCACGTTGCAGATCGTCGAGCAATCCGCACCTTCTTTGACAAACCGGCTCCTTTTCAAGTAACATGCAGTCTATCAAAGTACGCCAGGACACGAGCCATGAGTGCAGTTGCAGTTCACATCACGGATGCCACTTTCGAGGCCGAGGTGCTCCGCTCGCCGATCCTCACGATCATCGATTTCTGGGCCGAGTGGTGTATGCCGTGCAAGCGCATCGCGCCGATCCTCGAAGAGCTGGCCACGGAGAATGCGGGCAAGCTTAAGCTGACCAAGCTGGATGTGGACAGCAACCCCAAGACGCCCGAGAAGTACGGCATCACGGGCATCCCAACCTTGCTGGTCTTCAAGAACGGCAAGGTGCAGGACACCATCGTGGGTTTTTTGCCGAAAGATCGGTTGGCGAGCCGCCTCAAGCCCTATCTGTGATCTTCTGATCGGCCCATCGTCATGACCCTTTCCCTGTTTCCGCGGTTTTGACACAGCGACACGCCTGTGCTATAGTCGCCTTCACAATCGAATATCGCCGCATAAAGGCTATGAACCGGACTAGTAGGCACACCAGCGAGGCTTCAGAGAGCCAACCGAGTTGCTGTGAGGTTGGCGCCAGTGCCCATGCTGAATGGACCGGGGAGCCGCAGGTCGAAAGGGGGCCATCTGAAAGATGGCCAGCGAGTAGGCCGCGCCGGAAACGCCACCGTTATCAAGGCCGAGGGGATCGGAAGCGCGTCGCGCGAGGTTGCGCCGGGCGTCCTGCCAATGGGCTGTCGTCCTGTCCCTGCAACGAGTGAGACCGGCCTGTGCTGGTCTAATCGGGGTGGCACCACGGGTGGTCATCGAACCCTCGTCCCCTGTCCGGGGCGAGGGTTTTTCTATTCGGGCGGGCAACCCTCCCTCCTGGATTGCGGATTGCCGATTTTGGATTGCGGATTCCGGGTAATGCAAGCAGTAATCCGTAATCGACAATCCGCAATCCGCAATAACCTGCCCGCCACATCCAGGCCGCAAGGCCCAAGCCATCCATGGAGGGAGAAATGTCCAACGGAACGTCCGCATCCAACGGTTTGACCGAAGACTATCGCCTGGTTCTGCCTCAATCGCGCATCCCCACGCACTGGTACAACATCCAGGCCGACTTGCCCACACCTGCGCCGGCAGTGCTGCACCCCGGCACGAAGCAGCCGATCGGCCCGGCCGATCTGGCGCCGCTCTTCCCGATGGGTTTGATCCTGCAGGAAGTGAGCCAGGAGCGCTACATCCCGGTGCCGGACGAGGTGCGCGATATCTACCGGCTGTGGCGGCCCACACCGCTGATCCGCGCCGTGCGGCTCGAAAAGGCGCTCGACACCCCTGCGCACATCTACTACAAGAACGAGGGGTTCAGTCCTAGCGGCAGCCACAAGCTGAACACCGCCGTGCCTCAGGCGTACTACAATAAGCTGGAGGGGGTCAAACGCATCGCCACGGAGACCGGCGCCGGCCAGTGGGGCTCCGCGTTGGCCATTGCGGGCGATCTGTTCAAGATCGCCATCGAGGTCTTCATGGTGAAGATCAGCTATCAGCAGAAGCCGTACCG